>JASHWA010000591.1 GCA_030044325.1 Bryobacteraceae bacterium | reverse complement strand
GGCGGACTGTCCCCTTCTTCGCGGACACCTATCGCTGCCGACCTGTTTGCGGAACGCACGTGCCGTGTCTCCTTTTTCAACCTCTCAAATCTTCGCGATATTCTGGGAAGCGTGCCTGCGGCCGGTAGCCTGATCGGCAGCTATCGCCTTCGCGAACGCATCGGCGAAGGCGGCATGGGCGAAGTTTATCTGGCGGAGCGCGAAAGCGAATTCCGCCAGCGCGTGGCGATCAAGCTGATCCGCTCCGGGATGGCGAGCTCCGAAATCGTGCGCCGTTTCCTGATCGAGCGCCAGACGCTGGCCGCGCTGAACCACCCCCAGATCGTGCGCCTGGTGGACGGGGGCACCACCGACGACGGTCTGCCGTATATCGTGGTCGATTTCGTCGAAGGCACACCGATCGACCGCTATTGCGACTCCCAAAAGCTGGACGTCAGCGCGCGGTTGAAGCTGTTCGTCGAAGTATCGAACGCGGTGCACTATGCGCACCAGCACATGATTGTGCACTGCGATCTGAAGCCCAGCAACATACTGGTGACCGCCGACGGGGTTCCCATGCTGCTCGATTTCGGAATCGCCAAGCTGCTCGATCCGGTTTCCATGGGGATCTCCGAAACTGCCGCCCGGACGCGGCAGCGCGCGTTCACGCCGAGCTACGCGAGCCCCGAGCAGTTGTTGGGACAGCCGGTCACCACCGCGACCGACGTGTACGCGCTGGGCGTGATCCTGTTCGAGCTGCTGACGGGCCACAGCCCCTACCCCGCGACCGCGGAAGCAGCCCCGGCCGAATGGATCAAATCGATCTGCGAATCCGACGCCGAGCGGCCCAGCACGGCGGTGCTCCGTCCCACTGTGGATCACTCGGGAGAAACCGCTGCGACGCTCACGCCGGAGCGGATCAGCGAGCTGCGCGAAAGCGATCCGCGCAAACTCGAGCGGCGGCTGCGAGGCGACCTGGACGCCATCACGCTCAAAGCCCTGCGCAAGGAGCCCGAGCATCGTTATGCCTCGGTGGATCAGTTCGCCGAAGATATCCGGCGGCATCTGACCGGGCGTCCCGTGCTGGCCCGGAGGAATACGGCCGGCTACGTCGCGCGAAAATTCTTGCGCCGGCACAAAATCGCGGTCGCGGCGGCGGCGGTGGTTCTGGCGGCGACCGGCGCGGGGATCGCGTCCACGCTGTGGGAAGCGCGGATTGCCGCGCAACGCTTCAACGACGTGCGGCGGCTGGCCCACGCGTTTCTGTTCGACGTTTACGATTCGGTTCAATACCTGCCGGGCGCCACGTCGGCGCGCGCGCTGATCGCCCGGACCGGCGCCGAATATCTGGACGGTCTGGCGCGCAGCGCGCGGGGCGACGCGTCGCTCGAGCTGGAGCTCGCCGACGGATACATCAAGCTCGGTGATGTCGAAGGCAACCAGTACAATTCGAATTTCGGAAAAATATCGAAGGCCATTGAGGATTATCAGAAGGCCGCCGCTCTCGCCCGCTCGGTTCTCGATCGCAATCCGCGCGATCTTCGCGCCAAGGCGGCGCTGGCGCACGCGCACGAGGAGCTGGGCCCGCTGGTCGCGTTCAACGGAAAGGCGTCCGACGGTTTTGAGCACGAGCTCGAAGCGGAGCGTTTGTACCGCGAGGTGCTGGCCGCCAATCCCAACGATGCGGCTGCCAAGCTGGATTTGTCCGGCGCTTACGACGCGGAGGGCGACCTCGACGGCGACGCCCAGGGAATCAATCTCGGGCGCCCCGAGGAGGCATCCAAGGCGTTCGAGCGATCGCTCGAACTGGTTCCGTCAGTGCCGGCCGGTGACGCGCTGGCGCAGCGGGCCGCGCGGGCGCGGGCGGTGGAGCTGGTGAAGCTCGGAGATATGCAGTATCGCGCGGGGCGTGTTGAAGAGGCGATCGGGAAATACCAGGCCGCGCTCGCCTCCGCGGAGGAGTTGGCGCGCTCGGATCCGAATAACGTTCGAATGACGGACATGGTGAGCATCACGCTCAACAAGATCGCCGAAGCCAATACCAGTATTCGCAACAACCGGGCGGCGCTCGAAACTTATCTGCGGGCGCTTCAAAACAGCGAACGCGGTCTCCAATCCGACCCGAACAACCAGAAGATTCGCGATGGCGTGATCGTGGTTTCAAAAAATCTGGCCGATTTGTACTACTACAATCTCAAGCAAATGCCGCAAGCGCAGCGGGCCTATGAGCGTGCGGCGGAGCTGCTCGAAGCGGATGCCACCGCCGATCCGAACAACGTGGTGACGCGGCAGCGGCTGGCGGAAGTGCTCGAATGCGTCGCCAGCACGATGGTGGAAACGGGGCAGAACGCCGAGGCGCGCGTCAAAGCCAGGCGCGGCATGGAGATCGCCAAACAGCTTGCGGATCGTCCCGGCGCTACCTCCGAAGAGGTCTACAACTTCGCATACCTGGCGATCAACGTCGATCCCGCGGACCTGCGCGATCCGAAAACGGTGCTGCCGTATGCGGAAAAGGCAGTGGAGATGAGCAACGCCTCAGACCCGTTCGCGTTGCACACGCTGGCCCAGACCTATGAAGCACTAAAAGACTACGCTCGCGCGATTCAGACGGATGAGAAAGCGCTCGCGTTGTTTCCGCCGCTCAAGCCGGGCAAGCCCATGCCCCACAACCAGATGGTGATCGTCGAGTTTTTGAAAGAGTGCAGAAAAAAACTGGCGCATTCCTAGCAGCCTGTGTCAAAAATGGGGACAGTCCCCATTTTTGACACAGGCTGCTCGAGCGTCCCAACGCGCTCAGTCTTATTCGCGGCGCCTCGCCGATCCGGGCGGATTGATTCCGAGGGCGCGCAGATTCTTTCGGGCCTGGTCGGCGTGCTCGCTCTGCGGGTACTTGTTCAGGAATTCTTTGTAAGCCGCGGCGGCGAGCGTGCGATGCTCGGCTCTTTGCAGCGAGACGGCCTTGTAGTACAGCGCGTCCTGCGTTTTCGAATTCTCGTTGAAGCTGAGCAGCACGTCGAAGGCTTTCACCGCATCGTCGTACTGCTTGGCGTTGTAATACATGTAGCCGATGTAATACTGCGCGTTGGCCGCCGTATCGGTGCCGGGGAAGGTCTTGACGATATTGTTGAACTCCTGCATCGCCAGGTCCTGGTTGTTCATCTGGTAGTCGCGATAGGCGTTGGTCCACATGGTTTCGGCCGATTCGGCGGGAACCTGGGGCGAAGTTTGCGGCGCGGTTCCACCGGGCGCCACGGCCGTTCCGCCGGTGGGCGCGGGGACCGGCGGCTGGGCGCCGATGGTTCGAATGGCGTTGGAAATGTCGTCCAGCTTAGTGTTGATGCCGTCCATTTTGCGCGCCAGATCGGCGACGTTCACCGAAACCGAGCGCAGGTCGTCCGCCATCTGATCGACCTTGGCGCCGAGCGTCGCCACGGGCGTGACCAGCTTGGTCTGCTGATCGTTCAGCTTGCTCTCCATCTCCTTCTGCATGGCGGCCAGGCTTGCGGCGACGCGCGCGGAAGCGTCGACGGCCTGCTGAAGCATGGATTGCAGCGAGCCCAGCTTGTCGTTCTGCGCCTGTTGAAGCTGGGTGACCTTGTCCTCCAGGTTCGCCAGGTCGCGCTGGATCGCGATGATGTCGTCTTTTTTCTGGCCCAGCAGCAGCGCGGGGCTGAATGCAAGTGCGAAGATCAGCAGGCGCTTCATATTGACTACTCCCCTTTTACTTTAACCGTTCAGTGGGCGGTTCCCGGCGACAGGTGCGCGCGGCGATTGCGCTGATAGCACTGCTCGGTCGCATCCGTGCACACCGGACGATCCTTTCCGTAACTGATGGTCGTCATGCGGTCCGCCGGAACGCCGAGGGAAACCAGATATTCCTTGGCGGCCTGGGCGCGGCGGTCTCCCAATCCCAGGTTGTACTCGGCCGAGCCGCGTTCGTCGCAATGGCCCTCGATCACGACGGTGAAGCTCGGATCGGCCGCGAAAATCTGCTTAAGCAGTTGAGCGTCATGCTGGAGAGCGGTCTGCGCGTCCCCGCGAATGTCGGATTTATCGTAATCGAAATAAGCGTCCTGCGCCTGCTGGGTCAGCATGTCCACGCCGGACAGATTGGCGCTGGGCGGCGCAGGAGGCGGAGGGGGAGGCCCGGAACTGACTTCCACGGTCACCGATCGCGTATCCGATCCGGCGGCGCTGCGCGCGGTCAGCGTGTAGGTGATCGTGTTGCCCGGAAACACCTGGCGGCTGCCGTTGGCCTGCACCTCGCCGAGATTCTGATCGATCGAAATATCCGTGGCGTTAGCCACCGACCAGCGCAAAGTCGCGGACTGGCCGCGCTCGATGCTTCTCGGCTCCGCGGTAAAGCTGTTGATTCGCGCGGCGAGCGTGGACGGTCCCGGAGGCGGAGCGGTGTTTTCCGCCGCCGCCGCAGGTGGAGGCGGTGCGGCCACCGGAGCTTTCTTCTTACAGCTTGTAGCGGTTACCAGCAGAATTGCGAACGCTGCTGCACCGAGCGCTCGAAACTGGATTCTCATGGACCTGTCGCCTCCTGGGAACAAAACGTTAAGTCTCAGTTTATCGCTTTCGACCACACCGGTTGGATATTATTGCCGCGCGTCGTCAACTGTTGCACGTTGGTGCCGTCGGCGAGCATGGTGTAAAGCTGCGTGGTCTGCCCGCGCTTGGATGAAAACACCAGATGCACGCCGTCGGGCGCCCACCACGGATTCTCGTTGCGGCCTGCCCCGTGCGTAAGCTGCACCGGAATCCGCCGCGCGATGTCCATCACGAAAATGTTGTAATTGCCCGGCTCATAACCTTTGGTCCACGCGAAGGCGACGAACTGCCCGTTGGGACTCCACGCCGGGTTGGCCACGTAGCCTTCCCCGTCGGTGAGGCGCTGAAGATCGCCGCCGTCGATGTTCATGCTCCACAGTTGTTCCGCGCCGCCGCGGCCGGAAATAAAGACCACCTGCGTGGGATTTTTCGGATTCACTTTGGGCGACACCTCGATCGCGCGAACGTGGGATATCCTGCGCATATCCGCTCCGCTCACGTCCGCTTCGCAGATTTGCACCCATCCGTCGAGCGAAGTGGCGAATAAAACATGACGGCTGTCGGGCGTGAACTCCGGCGTTTCGACCGCGGAGGAAACCGGATTATAGAACGGCAGGCGCTTGTCCGTCTCGGTCGAATAAATCATGATTTTGGGATTTCCCAGCGCGTAGGTGGTAAAGGCGACCATCCTGCCGTCGGGCGAAACCGCGGGCATGGTGGAGACGGAATTGTAGTGCGTGATGGCGTGCTGGTTCGATCCGTCGTAATCCATCGACCAGATTTCCTTGTTGCCGGTGCGGTCGGAAACGAAGTAGATTTTGCTTCCGTCCAGGCTCTTGGCGCCGAATTGCTGCAAAATATCGGCGGCGAACTCGCGCGCCACTTTTTTCGCGCCCTCGGCGTCGAGCGAGCCGTAATACAGCTTGCCGATCACCTGCGCGCTGGTAATATCGGGCTGGCCCACGTTATACAGGAATCCGAACAGCACCAGTTTCTGATCTTGCTCGCCCGTATATCCGAAGGCCAGATAGTTCGCGCGCGCCGGAGGGTTCGACCAGTCCGTCAGCCATGGCCCGTTGCTGACGTTGCCCGACGGCGGACGGAAATCCTGCGGGCGCTGCGGAACATTTAAGGGATAAACGCTTTTGGCGACCATGGTCAGCGCGCCCGAACCGGCCAGCTCATCCCACAGCGTCTGGTTGAAGGTGTCCATGAAGCGCTGCGCGCTGCCCGAGCCGCGAAAATCGGGGACCGCGATGCGCGGTTTTTCGCCGCCGGAAATCGTGCCGCGAATTTCCTGCGCCTTTCCGCTGCCGATCACGAATGCCGCCGCGGCCAGCGCCAGGATGAGTCCGATTATGATTTTGGTCTTCATCGTTTTAGCTCGAAATTGAATTCGACGCGCGCCGCATCGCGGTCGGTACAGCCGACCGCCGGGATCGGCGGGAAGGGGCTCGCTTCCTGAATGGCACGTTGCACGGAGAAATCCAAAGAAGCAATATTGCTGGTTTGTAACAGTTTCAAATTGCGAATCGATCCGTCGCGCATCAGGTCGAATGTGGCGATGACCACGGGAGCCGTGGAATAGCGCGCATCCACGTCGCCCGTGTTCCAGTGCTGCGCGACCAGCTCCTGAATCTGCTTGGCGTAGGCGCCGCAGCGCGAGCCGAGCGTGGTGCTCGCGCCCGCCCCGATGCGCCCCGAACCGGCCTGCGACGAATACATTGGGTTGGAAACCTGCGGCGCGGCGGCCGTGGTCACCTGGTTCTGCTGGAGCTGCTCGTAAGGCCGGAAACGCTGCGGCGTGCTCTCCACCTTCGCCGGCTTTTTCTTCGATACGCGATCCCTGATCTTGATTGCGTCGCGCGGGGGCGTTTCGATCTTCTTTCTTGCAACCGGCGGCGCCGGCGTCTGCGGGACCTGCGACTGCGTATCGTTCGCCACCGGATTTGGCGGGCCCTGGTGCGGAATAGGAATCGATTTCACGGCTTCTACACCCACCGCGGCGCCGCCCGCGTTGGGATCGCCGAACTGCACGGTGTTCGCCGTCCACAGTGCGTAGGAGAGCGCGATGCCGATCAGGCCGAAGTGCAGCGCCATCGATCCCCAGAACCCTCCGCGGAGCGATTCGCGCGAGTCGAGAATATCGGCGTGCTGCGTCATCGCCGTCGTGGATTCCCCTCCATGGGCTTGGTGACGATCTGCGGTTCGAGCTTCGCCTCGCCCAGCTCGGAAATCACCTGCACCGGCGTATCCCAGATCGCGTTCGCGTCCGCCTGGACGTACACCTTGGTCGCATTCGGAAATTTGCGGCGAATTTCCGTTCCGATTTGATGGATGTTCACCGGATTACCGTTTAGGTAAATGCGCGCATCTTTGGTGATGCTGATCACCGGGAGATCCTCGGCCGTATCTTTGACGTGCGTGGTCTTGGGAACGTCGATTTCCAGGCCGAATTCCATCACGTGCGCGGTGAGCATGAAAATGATCAGCAGCACCAGCACCACGTCCACCAGCGGAACGATGTTGATCTCGGAGAGCGTGCCGGTCCCGCGGAATCTCCGTCCGAACTTTCCGTTGCCGCCGCCGTTCGACCCGCCCACTGAAAAAGCCATGTCAACCTTCTATATTTCGTTCGCTCAGGTTGAGAAATTCCAGCGCGAAATCTTCCATACGCGCGCCCATTTCCTTGATCTGGTGTGAAAAATAGTTATAAAAAATCGCCGCCGGAATGGCCGTGAACAATCCGAACCCGGTGGTGATCAGCGCCGCCGCGATTCCCGGCGCCACGCTGCGCATGCTGGTGGATCCCTGCAGCGCGATCTGCTGGAACGCGTCGAT
>JASHWA010000590.1 GCA_030044325.1 Bryobacteraceae bacterium | reverse complement strand
AAACGCGGGGTTCGACCGGAACTTCCACCTCTTCGCGCGGGATGGCCACGGTTTCCACCGGCTGCTCGCGTTTCTGCGTATCTCGTCTTCGCGTTTCGGGCATGTCAGGCTTTGCGCAGGGGTTCACCTCAATGATAATCGACCATGCGCGGCGCAGGTCAAAGGCCCGGTAGTGCTCTAAATCCGCGTCGCTCGCGGTGAAAACTATTTTCGTTAAACCGCTCCCCGCGGTCGCGGCTCGCAAGCCGGCATTCGTTGCACACCGACCCCGAGCCGCGACCGTCGGGAGCGGTTTAAATACGGTTTTCCACACAGACTCTCGGCCGCGCAGACCCGCGATGTATAATCGAGGTCTGCCCGGCCACGCGGAATGATCCGCACTCTCGAGCGCTACTTCCAGTTCGAATCTCTGAGGACCGGCTGGCGCACCGAAATCCTCGCCGGCGCGACCACGTTCGTCACCATGGCCTACATCGTGTTCGTGAATCCCTCCATCCTACGCGACGCCGGCATGCCGTTTAAAGCCGTAATGGCCGCGACCTGCTTCTGCGCGGCCTTCGGCAGCATTCTGATGGGGGCGTTCGCGCGCTATCCCATCGCGCTCGCGCCCGGCATGGGACTCAACGCCTACTTCGCCTACACCGTGGTCAAAGGAATGGGAATCGCGTGGCAGGCCGCGCTCGGCGCCGTGTTCTTCTCCGGCATCGCGTTTCTGCTGCTGACGTTCCTCGGCGTGCGCCAGCTCATTGTCGAAGCCATCCCGGGCGAGCTTTATTCCGCGGTCGCCGCCGGCATCGGCCTGTTCATCGCGATGATCGGTTTGCGGAATTCCGGAATCATCGTCGCCAGCCGCGATACGCTGGTGGCGCTCGGCAATCTGCGCGATCCCAACACGCTGCTCGCGCTGTTCGGACTTCTTCTGATGAGCGCATTGCTTGCGCGCGGCGTTCGCGCGGCCATGCTGATCGGAATCCTGGCGACCACGCTGGCCGGAATCGCCCTCGGCCTGGTGCACTGGTCGCCCGAACCGTATCGCATCTCCGACATCGCCGCGACCGCGGGCAAGCTCGATATCCGCGCGGCGTGGAAGTTCGGATTTCTCGAAATCGTCGCCGTTTTTTTGTTTGTCGACTTGTTCGACAACATCGGAACGCTGGTGGGCGTGGGCAAGAAAGCGGGCCTGTTCGACCAGCACAACCGCATCCCGCGCATCCGCCGCATTCTTTTCGCCGACGCGACGGCGACCATCGCGGGATCGTTCGCCGGAACCTCGACGGTCACCAGCTACATCGAAAGCGCGGCCGGCGTGGTCGCCGGCGGACGCAGCGGCGTCACGGCGATCGTCACCGGAGTTCTTTTCCTGGCGATTTTGCCGGTCGCCCCGCTGGTCGGCGCGATTCCCGCCGCGGCCACGGCGCCCGCGCTGATCGTGGTCGGGTCGCTGATGATGTCGGAAGCCGGCTCCATTCCGTGGAAAAATCCCGGCGCGGCCATTCCGGCGTTTCTCACGCTCATCGCGATTCCGCTGACCTTCAGTATCGCCAACGGCCTCGCCTTCGGATTCACGGCCTACGCGCTTTTAAGCATCGCCCGGGGCGAATTCCGGCGCACGCACTGGCTGGTTTATGTTCTGGCCGCCCTGTTCATCGCGCGGTTCTATTATCTGGCCCGCGCATTGTAGACGGAAGGCGATTTACCCGTACAATAAGACTGTGCGCGCAATTTGTGTGTCCGCCATTGCCGCAGCGCGTCTTTGTACGATTGGCGCGGCGCTTCAGGCCGCTCCCGCGATTTTTCCGCTGAAAGACATCCGCCCCGGGCAAACAGGCGTCGGACGAACCGTTTTTTCCGGTTCGCGCGTCGATGAATTCCAAGTGGAAATTCTCGGGGTGCTCGAAAATATCGGTCCGCGCGAATCCATCATTCTGGCTCGGCTCAAAGGCGGGCCGCTGGCGAACACGGGCGTGATGCAGGGCATGAGCGGATCGCCGGTGTATATCGACGGGCGCATCGCCGGCGCCGTCGCGCTCGCCTTTCCGATGTCGAAAGACGCGATCGCCGGCATCCGGCCCATCGAAGAGATGCTGCGCGTCGATCCCGAACCGAAAACGCGCCTCGCGTCGATCCCTCCGCGCCGTCCCGTACTCGCCGGTAATCAGCGCCTGGAAGAAATCGCCACGCCGGTGTCGTTTTCCGGATTCACCGAATCGACGCTCGAGCATTTTTCGAAGCAGCTTCGCGATCTCGGTTTCGATCCGCGCCAGGGCGTCGCCGGCGGGGGCGGAAATCCCGACGGCAAGCTCGGCAATCCAGCCAGCCTTCAGCCCGGATCGATGATCACCGTTCAACTGGTTTCGGGCGATTGGAGCGTCGGCGCGGATGGAACGGTAACATTTATCGACGGCGATCGCATTTACGCCTTCGGCCATCGCTTTCTCGCCGCCGGCCCCGCGGAGATGCCTTTCGCGCGATCCGAAGTTCTGGCGCTGGTTCCCAATCTCAACGCGTCTTTCAAAATCTCCACGGCGCGCGAGTGGATGGGATCGATCACCGAAGACCGCAACACCGCCGTCTCCGGCGTGCTGGGCCGGCGCGCAGCGCTGATTCCCATTGAAATTCGCGTGGCCGGGCGCCCGTACCGCATGAAAATGATCCAGGATCGCGTGATGACGCCGCTGATCACCCAGATGGCGGTTTTCTCGACCATCGACGAGACCGAACGATCCATCGGACCCTCCACGTTTTCCATCCGCGGCCGCATCGATTTCGAAAACGGCTCGCTGCGCCTCGACAATGTTTACGGAGGCGATGTGAGCGCGGCCGCCTCGGCTTCCACCGGCATCGGTTCGCCGCTGGCCTACGCGCTTTCCTCCGGTTTCGATGCGCTGAAGGTCAAAAGCGTGTCGCTCGACATCGCACCGGTGAATCGGAGAAACCAGGTGCAGATCGCGGAGCTCGCCGCGCCGCGCGAAATCCGCCCCGGCGACGACCTCGAAATCGTGGTATCGATGTCGGAAGATAACGGCGCGGAAACTTCGAAGACTCTGCATTATCGCGTGCCGGTGGGCGCGCCCGCCGGAACGCTGTTCATCACCGCATCGGACGCGGCGTCGGTCAATTTTCTCGATCTGCAATCGGAAATGGGCGCGCCGGTGCATTCGCCCGCGCAGGTGCTCGAATTTTTGAACAACATGCGCCCCAACAACAAAGCGTTCGTCCGCATCTCGCGCCTGGACACCGCCTTCACGGCGGAAGGCCGCGATCTGCCCGACCCTCCGCCGTCGCTTTCGATGATTCTGGCGCGCGGCCAGGGAAACATGCTGAACCTGCTCAACTGGCGCGGATCGAAAGTGGCGGAAATCGAAGTTCCCGCCGGTGAAAACGTGGTCACCGGATCGAAAACCGTGCAGGTCGAGGTGAAGCCGTGAAAGCGCTGGTGTTTTTTTCGCTCACCGCGATGTCCTTCGCCGCGACGACGCAAATCTGGGAGATGAACGGCTACCAGGATTTCCTAAGGGGACGCAGCCAGGGGCTTTCGCTCACCCACGACGGACGCCTGGTTCCCGGCCCGCGTCTCGATACCGTTTTCACCTCCGATCAGCCGCAGATCTGGAGCGTGGCGCAGGCGCCCGACGGCTCGATTTACCTGGGCACCGGCAATCGCGGGCGCCTCTATCGCGTCGATGCTTCCGGAAACGCGAAGCTCGTGTGGACCGCGGATCAGCCCGAAATTTTCGCCGTGACCGTCGATCAACACGGCGTGGTTTACGCCGGAACGTCGCCGGACGGGAGGGTGTATCGCATCGAAAACGGCAAGGCGATCGAGTATTTCGCGCCCGGCGCGCGCTACATCTGGGCGCTCCAATCCGCCCCCGATGGAAGCCTGTTCATCGCCACGGGCGATCAGGGAAAAATTTTCCGCGCAACTTCCGCCGGACACGGCAACGTGTATTACGAAACCGGCCAGTCGCACGTCACCGCTCTCGCAATCGATAATCAGGGCCGCCTGCTCGCCGGAACCGAACCCAACGGAATTCTGTATCGCGTCTCCGCTCCCAATAAAGCGTTCGCGCTCTACAGCGCCGGTCTTCCCGAAATTCGCGCGATCGTGACCGCTCCCGACGGGACGATTTACGCCGATGCGCTGGGCGGAAGCGTGGCCAAACGCACGTCGTCGATTCCCGGCGCATCCACCGGCGCCACTCCCGTGGTTACCGCTCCTCCCATGAGCATCACCGTCACCGACGCGCAGAGCGGGCTCGTCCAGCCTCCCAAACCCGAAGCGTCGAAACCTGCCGCGCCCGTCACACCCGCCGTCGTCGCGCAGGGCACAACCGAAGTGACCGGCGTCGACCGCTCCGCGCTGTATAAAATCAATCCCGATAACACCGTCGAAACGCTGTGGAGCTCCAAAGACGAAAACGCGTATGACCTGGTGCTTTCGGGAAGCGATCTGATTTTCATCACCGACGCGCAGGGCCGCATTTACCGGCTCGACCGGGAGCGAAAGCCGGCATTGATCGCGCAAGCGAATGAGGGCGACGCAACGCGCCTGGTCGAATCGCGCAGCGGCCTTCTGGCGGCCACCGGAAATCTCGCCAAAATTCTGCGCTTGAGCGCGAATCCCGGCCCCGGCGGATGGTTCGAATCGCCCGTGCACGACGCCGGCACGGTGGCGCGCTGGGGACGGCTGGGCTGGCGCGGCGGCGGCGCGGCTTTTCGCACCCGCACCGGGAATTCCCCCCGCCCCGACGCCACCTGGAGCGATTGGTCCGACCCCATCACCGATCCGGCCCACGCCAACATCTCCAGCCCCAACGCGCGCTACATCCAATGGCGCGCCGAGCTGCGCTCGTCGGGAATCGAAGACGTGACGGTCGCGTACCTGCCCCAAAACACGCCGCCCGTGGTGCACAGCATCAGCGTGACCGCGCAGCCCGCCGCGCCCAAAACGTCAACTTCGTCCACGGCCGCCTATTCGGTCACCGTCACCGACGGCGGCGGCGATAATTCCGCAGGCACGCAATCTTCGACGCTCGGCCGCGGCGGCGCGCAGCAGATTCAGATCGCCTGGCAGGCCGACGATCCCGACGGCGACAAGCTTCTCTACGCGCTCTATTTTCGCGGCGAAGACGAGCGCGAATGGAAGCTGCTCCGCTCCAACCTCACCGACAACACCTATCTGCTCGACGGCGACGTGCTCGCCGACGGCCGTTATTATTTCAAAGTGAGCGCGTCCGACCGGCCCTCGAATCCGGCCGAATTGGCCCGGGAAACAGAGCTGGTGAGCGCGCCCGTTCTCATCGATAACACCCCGCCCGTGGTCAACGCCACGCGCCGCGCCAATGAGATCGAAGTCGATGCCGAGGATCGCGCCTCCACGCTGCGGCGCTGCGAATTTTCGATTGACGCCGGCCCCTGGTCTCCCGTCGAAGCCGCCGACGGCGTGACCGACTCCAATCGCGAGCGCTTCAACATCCGTGTCCCCGATCTGCCCGCCGGCGAGCACCTGGTGGTCATCCGCGTCTACGACGCCGCCGGAAACGCCGGCTTGACCAAGCTCGTCCTGCGAACGCCAGAGTGACCCGGCGGATTTCCGATCGGGCGGTTTCGCCGCGCGTTCCTTATATACAATGGACCCCTGGAGACGATTTTTTATGCTACGATTCTCGATCCTGCTCACCGCGATTTTCTGCGCCGCGCCCGCGATCCACGCGCAAGGCCGCGGCGGCGGAAACGCGCAGATTCCGGCGCGAATTCCGTCGATTGAGGAGCGCACGGCGGCCATGCGCAAGCTGGAAGGTTTTTATCCGCTGTACTGGGAGCAGCGCAGCGGCTCGCTGTTCCTGGAAATTTCGCATTTCGATCAGGAATTCCTGCTGGCCGACGGCCTCGCCGCGGGACTCGGCTCGAACGACATCGGCCTCGATCGCGGCCAGGAAGGCGGCGGCCGCATCGTCAAATTCGAACGCTACGGTCCGAAAATTTTCCTGGTCCAGCCGCAGGAAGTTTTCCGTTCCTCGAGCGATAATCCCGCCGAGCGCCGCAGCGTGGAGGATTCCTTCGCGAAATCCGTTCTGTGGGGATTCACCATCGCCGCCGAAAGCAACGGGCAGGTTCTGGTCGACGCGACCGATTTCTTCGTACGCGACGGCCACGGCGCGGCGAGCGCTCTGCGCCCCGGAACGTATCGCGTCGATAAAACGCGCAGCGCGGCGTACATGGACCGCACCAAGGCGTTTCCCAAAAACACCGAAGTCGAAGTGACGCTGACGTTCGTAAATGAAGCCGCGGCCGGCGGACGCGGCGGCGGTGGTCCCGTGCAGGGTCCACCCCCGATTTTCCCTGAAACCAACGCCGGACGCGGAGGCCGCGGCGGCGGAGGGTTCGGCGGCGGAATGTTTTCAGGATCTGTCGCGAGCGTCACGCCCAGCGCGGAATCCGTCACTCTCCGCGAACATTATTCGCTGGTCGAGCTTCCCGACGGCAATTTCAAGCCGCGCGACGACGATCCGCGCGCGGGCTACGGCGGCATCGCCTTCGTCGATTACAGCGTCCCCATCGGCGAGCCGATGGTGAAGCACTACATCCGCCGTCATCGCATCGAGAAAAAAGATCCCAACGCCCCAATGAGCGAACCCGTGCAGCCCATCGAATACTGGGTCGATTCCGGCGCTCCGGCCGACGTGCAGAAAGCGCTGGTCGAAGGCGCGAGCTGGTGGAACCAGGCGTTTGAAGCCGCGGGATTCATTAACGGATTCAAGGTCGCCGTCCTTCCTCCCGGCGCCGATCCCATGGATATCCGCTACAACATGATCAATTGGGTGCATCGTTCCACGCGCGGATGGTCCAGCGGCGCGACCGTGAACGATCCGCGCACCGGCGAAATCCTCAAAGGGACGGTCACCCTCGGCTCGCTGCGCGATCGCCAGGATTATCTGATTTTCGAAGGATTGCTTTCGCCCTATCTGACAGGCAATGAGCACCCCGAAATTCTGTATCAGACCGCGCTTGCGCGCATTCGCCAGCTTTCCGCCCACGAAGTGGGCCACACGCTCGGCCTCGGCCACAATTATTACGACAGCCAGCAGGGATGGATTTCCGTGATGGATTATCCGCATCCGCAGGAGGATCTGAAACCGGACGGAACCATCGACATCTCGCATGCCTATCCGCAGCGTATCGGCGAATGGGACAAGGTCGCCATTAACTATGGATATCGCCAGCTTCCCAACGGCGACGAAAAAGCCGCCCTCACGCACATTCTCGATGAAGCCTGGTCGAAGGACCTGATTTATCTCACCAACCAGGATCTGGAAGCGCATCCGAAGGTGGACCAATGGTCGAACGGCGTGGACCAGGCCGATGAATTGAATCACATCATGAAAATCCGCCGCGCCGCGCTCAACAAATTGGGCGAGCATTCCATCCGCAACGGCGCTCCCATGGCGACCATCGAGGAGCCGCTGGTCCCCATTTTCATGTATCACCGCTATTCGGTCGAATCTGCCGCATCGATGGTGGCCGGCATCGATTACATCTACGGCATCCGCGGCGACGGCCGCACGCCCACCAAATGGGAATCCGCGGCGGAGCAGCGAAAGGCTCTCGACGCGCTCGCCGCGACGTTGAAGCCGGGCGAGCTGACCGTCCCCAAGCAGGTGCTCGACGCGATTCCTCCGCGCCCGCCCGGCTATGCGCGCCACCGCGAACTTTTCCCCCGCACCACCGGCGACGGCTTCGATCCGCTGAGCCCCGCGACGGTCGCCTCGGATGTGACCATCGGTTTCGTGCTGGAACTCGACCGCTCGGCGAGAATGGTCGCGCAGCACGCCGTCGATCCGGCGCTGCCCGGGCTTGAAGAAGTGATCGACCGGCTGACCAAAGCGACCTTCGATGCGCCCGCGGCCAATCCGTACGAATCGGAAGTGCGCCGCGCCGAAGAGCGAGTCCTCGTCGATCGCGTGATGTGGCTCGCCACGGCGGATGAGAACGCGCAGGTCCGCGCCATCGCGACGCTGAAGCTGGCCAAGCTCGCCAATCGGATGAAAGCGGAGCCGGGAACGAATGAAGCCGAGCAGGCGCAGCACCAGCTTCTCGCCGCCGACATCAAACGGTTCCTCGATCGCCCCGCCGAAATCGAGCGTCCCTTGCCCGCGCCGCCGTCCCCGCCGGGAGCCCCGATCGGCGACATGCCGCTCGACTGGCTCGCCCGCCCGCCGATGTGGTGATTTTTCTGAAACCGCGGCTCGCGGCGTAGTATCTTGCCGGCCCCGAGCCGCGACCGGGGGGCGCCCTCTGGGCCGAGCGGTGAGCTTAGTCGTGCCGCAGAACTTCCATCGGATCGAGCTGCGTCGCCCTCCGCGCGGCTAATACCGCGATCAAACTCGCAATCCCGAGCATCGCGACGGCTACCGGCGCCAGCGCGAAAAACTCAACGCGATGAATCCCGAAAAATTGCGACCGGAGCACGATCGTGGCGACAATCCCCAGCGCCACGCCGATTCCAACTCCGCTCCCGGCGACCCACAGCGTGTTTCTCACAATCATCGCGAGTAAATGCCCCGGCAGCGCGCCCAGCGCTACGCGAATCCCCAGCTCGCGCCTGCGTTCGCCCACCGCATACGACACCGCGCCGAACAATCCCAGCAGGGCGAGCAGCACCGCCAGCGCGCTCACCGCGCTGACCGCCTCGAACATCCAGATGTTGAAAAGCGTGGCCAGATCGATCATGTCGAAAATCGTTGTCGGCGGCACCGGCACGCGCACATCGAGCGTCATCATCGCGCGCGCCAACGGTTCGACCCACAACCGCGGATCGCCCGCCGTACGCACGATCACCGTGATATACGGCCGCGGATGCTGCGCCAGCGCGAAATACATGAACGGTTGCGGCGCTTCATCGAGATCGCTGATTTTGACATCGGCCGCGACCCCGATCACCGTCGCGACCCGCTTTCCATCGCCTAAATGAATGCTCCGGCCCAGCGGATCGGCGCCCGGCCAGAACCGCCGCGCCATTTCCTTGCTGATGATCACCACCTCGGGCGATTTCTCGCTATCGCGGGCGTCGAACGTGCGCCCTTCCACGAGGCGGATTCCCGCAATCGAAAAATACTCGCCTGCAACCGCTCCGCCGCGAACGTGCAGCGGATCTTTCGACGACTCCGCCCGCGCGTCCGCGTCGTTTCCGCCCAGTTGCAGCGGCATTCCGTTCGCCATCGTGACGGCTTCGACGCCGGGAATTTTCAACGCCGCTTGGCGCAGCCGTTCATAAAACGCGCGCGCCTTGGCCCCGTCGAATCCCTCATCGTCCGTGCCCGCCAAGACGCCGGCGAGATTGCGCGCGGAAAATCCCATGTCCACGCTGCGCAGATTTTCGAGGCTCCGGTAACACAGCGCCACGCCGATCAGCGCCAGTGTCGAAACCGCCACCTGCACAATCACCAGCGCGTTACGAATCACCGCTTTTTTCGACCCGCCGATGGCCGTCTCGCCGGTCAGCGCGCCCGCCAGGTTGACCGACGATCCGTACAGCGCGGGCGCGATGCCGGTGGCCAGGCACGCGATCGCGACCATCACGGCGCTCGCCCCGATCACGGGCCAGTCCGTGCGCAGACTCGCGCCCAGGCGCAGCGCGCCGAATCCTGGAAGCCGCGTCTCGAACCCGGAAAATTTCGCGAACGCGAGCCACGCCAGCCCGAACGCGCCGCTCGCGCTCACCACGCATAAAACCAGCGTTTCGGCCAGGAATTCGCGAATCAGCCGCGCGCGCGAAGCCCCCAGGGCGACCTTGATCAGCGCCTCGCGCCTGCGCCCCGTCGCGATCGCCAGCAAAAGGTTGGCCGCATTGGCGCAGGCGATCAGCAGAATGAAAAACATCGCCACGATCAGCAGCGCCGCAATCTCGCGCGCGTCCGCCCTGGCGTCAGGCGCCAGAACTCCGGCGGGCGCCAGGTCCGCGGTGCGATC
>JASHWA010000589.1 GCA_030044325.1 Bryobacteraceae bacterium | reverse complement strand
ATCGTCAGCCCCTGGCGCGTGATGTTCATTATCGGCGCGCTGCCGGCGTTTCTTGTCGTTGTCATCATGCGGCGGCTGAAGGAGCCGGAGCAGTGGCGGCGCGCGAAGGCGGAGCATGAACGGATGGGCTCGATGGCGGAATTGTTCGAAGATCCGCGATGGCGGCGCAACGCGCTGGTCGGATTCACGCTCGCCTTCGCGGGCGTGGTCGGGTTGTGGGGCATCGGATATTTCAGTTACGACCTGCTGAGCGGCGTGCTCGACAAGTATTTTCGCGCGCAGGGATTGACCGAATCGATGATCGCCGGAAAGAAGACCATGTGGACGGGAATCACGTCGCTGGTGCAGAATTCGGGTGCTTTTATCGGGGTTTACGCGTTCACTTATTTCACGCAGCGCACCAGCCGAAGGCTCGCGTTCGCGATCGCGTTCGTTGCGGCGATGCTCGCGACGGCGTTTCTGTTCTGGAAACTGAACTCCTTCGCCGACGTTTTCTGGATGCCCCCGCTGATGGGATTTTTTCAGCTCGCGCTGTACGCGGGCTACGCGATTTATTTTCCCGAACTGTTTCCCACGCGCCTGCGATCGACGGGGACATCGTTCTGCTACAACGTGGGCCGCGGCGTCGCGGCGATCGGGCCTGTTGGGTTGGGTTTGCTGACCAGCCGCGTCTACGCGGGCCACGCCGAGCCGCTACGTCTGGCGGGGATCACGATGAGCGCGGTGTTTCTCGTCGGCCTCGCGGTGCTGCCGTGGGCGGAAGAAACCAAAGACCGCGCGCTGCCGGAATAGGCGTTCTGGCGGACGATTCTTCGCGCGCCGGACGGATCAGCGTGGCTGAAGCCCACACGCGGACTGAAGGCCGCCGTCCGTTCAGCGCTGCACCGAACCGGCGTGCCCCAGCGTGCTTTCGATCACGTCGCGCGATTCGATTCCGGCGCGCAGCTCTTCTTCGGCTTCGAACCAGTCTTCTGCAGCCGAACCCTCCGGGCACCCGTGCGCTTTCCATAGCTCGTACGCCCGCTGCGCGATCTCGTCATGCGTGGGCAGGTCTTCGACATCCCAGCGCAGATTTTCGACTTCGTTCTGTTCCGGATAATGATCCTGATTTACGGCGGAGGCGGTTTTCGATTTCCCGTCGTGATCGCTCGTGTACCGCATTGGCGAACTCCTGGAAAATTTCAGCTCGAACCCAGTTTCTTCTTTGCGAACGGAACCGCGTAGGCTGCCGGCGGATTATGCGCCCGCGCGCTGGCGGCCTTCTTGTAATACTCCGTAGCCTTGTCCGGCTCGCCCAGTTTTTCGTACGTCTGGCCGATCAGGCACGCGATGAACGGATCCTGCTCCGCTTTCTGCAGATCGGCCAGCGCGGTTTTGTAATCGCCCAGATAAAACGCGACGTAGCCGGTCAGATACGGCAGAAACTCCTGCTGCTGCGCGCGCAGATCGGTCATCTTATCGAGCGCTGCTTTGGCGGCGGCAACGTGTTTTTCGGCCTCCGCCCGATTCCCGCGCCGCGCAGCCAGGCGAGCCTCGGCATGCTCATAACGAAACTCCCACAACGCATGCCGGTCGGTGGAAATGTTCGGCTCTTTCAATCCGAAATCGTGACCTTTCTTGTACCACCCGGCCGCGGCGTCGAGATCGCCCGCATCGATGCACACGCGGGCCGCTTCATCCGCCATCTCGCCTTCCTGATAAAACGCGTTGCCCGGATGCGCGGCCTCCTGCGTGACCCAGTACTCGATCACTTTCTGCTCGTATTCGCCGGTCTTGGCGCAATTGCCTTCGAACGCCCACGACATCGCCATGGTGCGCTCCGCATTGGATTTTGCGGCGGGTGTCGCGGCCGAATCGATCGCCTTCTGAAGCAGCGCGCGCGCTTCAGCGCCCTTGCCTTGCAGATCGAGTTGCGTAGCCTGGACGACCTCGGGACTTCCCCGTCCCATAAACTGCGCGAACACCAGGGGAATCGAAGCACTGCACAGCATCAGGCGCAGAATCATACGCGGAAACGCGCTCCTCCCCCAGATTATCGCAAACGATCAGCGTTTATCGGCGCTCGCGTGCGTCGCTTTGGATGCCGAAGGGTTCGTTTTCGCCTTCACAGCGGTCCATTTTGCCATCACTTTCTCGTACTCCGAGCGCGCGTGCGCGCAGGCTTGGAGCTGGGTCGCCGTGGGCGGCATCTCCGAATTCTGCATGCCCATCGCCGCGGTCACCAGCACGACACCGATATTGGCGAGCGTCGGCGGGGGCGCCGGTTCCTGCGCGCCGAACCCTCCGCGTCCTCCGCCTCCGCGTCCTCCACGACCCTCCGCGCCGGCCGCCTCCGCGGGCGCGATCTTATCGATCTCGTTGGCCATCGCCGCGTTCGATGCAGCCAGGGCGCGCGCCTCTTTGTACGCCTTCGACGCCGTGCGAGCGTCGTTCTCCATCTGCGTGGTCAGCGTGAAAATCTGCTGGACCTCCGGCGTGATCTTCACCCGCGGGTCCATCTTGACCACGATCGGCTGTGTGAACGATTTTCCGTTTGCGGTCAGCCGCACCGTGTACGTTCCCGGCGCGACCCACGGCGCATCGACCGCCGCATGGGTGCGATGCGGAACCGCTCCCCCGCCGCCTCCGCCGCCGCGTCCTCCTCCCGTCATGCCTGCGATCGGATCGTAATGCATGTCCCAAGTGAAGCGATGCATCCCCGCGCTGGTTTTCAAAATCTGCTGCGGAGCGGGCCAGTACAGCGGCAATCCGCAATCGGGAGCCGTCGGATTCTGCTGGCAGATTTTGTTGTACGCTTCCGGATCGACCGCCGGATCGGGACTCATGTGACGGTCATTGCTCGAATAGGTTCGCAGCACGTCGCCGTGGGCGTCCAGGAATTCGAGCTTGACTTCGCTCGCATCCGACGGCAGATAATAATCGACGATCGCGCCGTTGGGAGGATTCTGCCCGGCGAGCAACTCCGGCGGCCACGGCGTAGGATCGTTGGTTCCGAATCGAATACGGATTCCGGTTTCGGGCTTGAACAGATACGCCTCCGAGGCCTTCGCCGCATCGGCCATCTGGCGCAGCGGAGTCAAATCGTCAAGAATCCAGAACCCGCGGCCGTGCGTTCCCGCGACCAGGTCCGAGCACAGGCAGGACGCGTCGTCCTTCACCTCGATATCGCGGACGGAAATGGCGGGCATGTTCATGCGCAGTGAATTCCAGTGATCGCCGTCGTCAATCGAGAACCACACCTGCGTGTCGGTGGACGCGTAAAGCAATCCCCTCTTGTGCGGATCTTCACGAATCGAGTTGGCGACCGCTCCCGGCGCGATCCCGTTATCGATCTCGGTCCAGGTTTTTCCACCGTCGTGCGTGCGCCACAGGTGCGCGTTCATGTCGTCCAGGCGCAGCGTGTTCGCTGCCGCGTAGGCCGTTTTCGTATCGAAGTGCCCGGCTTCCATGTTGAAGATGCGCGTCCACGGCTTGATTTCCGAAGGCGTGACGTTTTCCCACTTCGCGCCGCCGTCGAAGGTGACCTGCAGCAGTCCGTCGCCGGTTCCCGCCCACAGGAGGTTCACATCGAGCGGCGAGGGCGCGAGCGCGGTGATCGATCCCACCGCGGTCGCCTTGGCGCTTTCCGCGTATTTGCCGGCGTTCGCGGGAATGGCCCAGCTATCGCCGCGCGTCAAATCCTTGCTGATTGCGGTCCAGCTATGCCCGCCGTTGGTGGTCTTCCACACGCCCGACGTTGCATAGAACAGAACATTCGGATCCTTCGGCGACCAGATCAGCGGCTGCGTCCGAACGGTACGCGGAGGAGGAGCTCCGGGAGGCGCAGGCTCGCCGCCGCGCCCGCCGCCGGGAGGTCCGACATTTTCCTTCTGCGACGTTTTGCGATTCCACAGGCTCACTTTTCCGCCGTAAACCAGATCGGGATTCTTCGGATCGGGCGCCGCTTCTCCGTACTCTTCGATACCCACGGGATGCCAATCGTGGAACGTGATCTCGCCGTCCATCGAACGGCTCTCCACGCACGCCGATCCGGAATCCTGCTGTCCGCTGCACAAACGGTAGGGAAACGCATCATCCGCGGTCACGTGATACATGGCCGCGGTCGGCTGTGTGTACCAGTTGCTCCAGGATTCACCGCGATTCGACGAAACCACGCCGCCTTGATCGCTGACCAACAAGATGATCTGCGGAAAATTGGGATTGACCCAGCTTTTCTGATAATCGTCGCCGCCGGGCGCGCCACGCACGGCCGACCAGGTCAATCCTCCGTCCTCGGTTCGCCAGAAAACGGTCGAGCAGCTATACACGACGTTTTCATTTCTGGGATCGACGGTGGGGGTAGCGAGATCGCCTCCGCCGATGCGTCCGAGCGGGCGAGTATCGGGCGGATGCCGCTGCGAGCCGGTTTCCTCGATACGCGGGTCCTGCGTGGCGAGGAACCAGTGCTCGCCCGCATCGGTCGATTTATAAAATCCGATGGTTCCATTGGCGCCGCCGCGGCCTCCGCGCCCGCCGCCGCGGCCCGCTTCGCCCGGCTCAGGGGGATGCGCGATCATCGCATAAATCGTGTTGGGATTGCTCGGCGCGATGGCGAGATTCGCCTCGATCACCGCGGGCAGTCCATTTTTGAGTTGTGTCCAGTGGGAGCCGCCGTCGGTGGATTTAAAAATTCCGCCGCCGGTTCCACCAAAAGCGCCGTTTTCATAAAAACCCTGCTGCTGCTGCCACAGCGCCGCGTATACGATTTCGGGATTCTTGGGATCGATGCGAACGTCGTTGCCGCTGGTGTATTCGTCCGAGTGGATAACCTTTTCGAATGTCGCGCCGCCGTCGGTAGAGCGGTAAATTCCGCGCTCCGCATTTGGCCCGTAAGGATGTCCCAGCGCGGCGACAAACAGCCGCTCCGGATTGCGCGGATCGACCTCAATATTCGCGATCATCTGGGAATCGCGCAGGCCGAGATGCGTCCACGTTTTTCCCGCATCGGTCGATTTGTACACGCCGTCACCGGTCGCCAAGTCGGGACGAATGATGCCCGCGCCGGTTCCGACATAAATGATATTCGGGTTCGAAGGCGCAACCGCGATCGCACCGACTGAGCCGGTGGGCTGCTCGTCGAACAGCGGCGTCCAGGTGGAACCAAAATCGGTGGATCGCCACACGCCGCCGTTGTCGAATCCGATATAGAAGACGTTCGGCTGGCTGGGAACGCCCGAAAGCGCGCGTGCACGCCCGGCGCGCGGCGGGCCGATCGAGCGCCAGCGCATTTCGGAATAAAGCCGGTTATCAACCGTCTGAGCCGTAGCCATTGCAGCGAGCAGAAGTGGAATCGAAAGGCGGGAAATGGACACGATAATCTCCTGAACTTCACGAGTTTATCCGATTCACCGCCAGCGTGTCAGGGCTGTTTGCTGCATTAGGCGCTACCATTTGATTTGTCTCAGAGCTTTGGCGTGTTCGCACTTCGCTTTCGCGTGGAAGGTCGGAACGCGGCGAGCATCTCGCCGAATTTTCTCCGCGGCCGATTCGGGAAAGCGCTGCGCGATATCGACCGGGGAGCATACGAGCGCTGGTTCGCGCCGCGAGCGGTCGCTGGGCCGAGCGGCCTGCGCGATTCGCCGCGCGCCTTTGTGATTCGCACGGCGCAGTGCGAATTCGGCCTCAATCTCTTCGATGTCCGCGACGGCGCCGCCGAGTTGGCGGTCGAGACGTTCAAACGAGTTGCTGATGTTCATACGGTCAGTGGGGGCGAGCCGTTGCGGCTTCCGCTTGAATCGACGCGCAAAGCCTCACGCGTGCGCGTGTCATTCGTCACGCCGACCGAGCTCAAGCCGGCCGAGCGTCCGGAATTCGCGATTCTGTTCGCGCGCCTCCGCGACCGCATCAGCACGCTGCGCGCGCTGTATCAGGGCGGCCCGCTGGATATCGATTTCAAGGGAACGGCGGAACGCGCCGCTCGCGTCGCGATGACGCGCTGCGAGATCGCGCGTGTCGATGACGAACGTGTCAGCCGAAACACCGGCCAGCGGCATTCGCTCGGCGGGTTCATCGGCACGGCCGAGTACGAAGGCGAGCTCGGAGAATTTTTGCCATATCTTGAAATCGGGCGCTACACCGGCGTCGGCCGTCAGACCGTCTGGGGGAAAGGAGAAATTCATGCAGTGGTGGCATGAACCGGAAACGCCGTCGGGCGATGGAATCGTGCTGACGCACGGCGCGGGATCGAACGGGAACGCTCCCCTGCTTCGCGCGCTGGGCGAGGCGTTCGCGAATGCCGGACTTTTCGTGCTGCGCTACGACTTGCCGTATCGCGAAGCGCGTCCGCACGGGCCGCCCTTTCCGGCCCAAGCCGCGCGGGATCGCGATGGAATCCGCAGGGCCGCCGAATCGATGCGTGCCCGCGCCAGTCGCGTCATCGCCGGGGGCCATTCCTACGGCGGACGCCAGACGACCATTGCCGCATCCGAAGATCCGGCGATGGCCGATGCGCTGCTGTTGCTTTCGTATCCCTTGCATCCGCCGGGCAAGCCGGATCAGCGCCGAACGGGACATTTTCCCCAGCTGGGAATGCCGGCATTTTTTGCGCATGGAACAAGCGACCCGTTCGGATCGATCGAAGAGCTGCGCGCGGCGATCCAGTTGATTCCCGCGCGTTCGGAATTGATGACCATCGAAGGCGGCCGGCACGGGCTTCCGCCGTCCAGCGCGGCAGAAATCGCTGAGCAGCTTATCGCGTTTCTGACGCGTGCGGTACGCGCGATCTGACGATCGCGCCTCACCGGCAAAAAAAGGCCCGCCGCTCCGAGCAACGGCGGGCAGTCAAGCGGCGCGGAAAAGGGGATGGGAACCGCGCCGAAATCGCTTGTTCAACTCTCAATCACACCCACCTCAGGCGTGACGCCACGCGGCGCATTAGTGCATCCCTCAAAAAAAATCACCTGAGGTGAGACATAATGTATTTCACTGTCCATGAGCGCGCCGTTCACCGAGATCCAGGGTCAATTGTTCGCGCAAATGGACGCGAAAGCCAAGGATGTGGTCGAGCGGCGCTTTGGGGTGCGGCTTGATTCCAACCAGCAATCGGAAAAACATCAGGCCGCCTGGGACGTCTACCAGAACGCAACTGTCAAGATCATCAAGGCGATCTCCGGCGCTTCCCGGATCGACGATCCGGCCGGCTATGCCGCAACCATCGCCCGAAATTCCTGCCGCGACTACTGGCGCATCCACAATCCCGGATGGGCGGATCTGAAGGGCCGGTTGAGCCGGTTTTTCCGGAAGCAGCCGTCCTATGCGTTATGGGAGATCGACGGGCAGCTCGGATGGGTATGTGGTCCGGCCAACTGGCGGGATAAGCCGCTCGCGGGTGGCAATCGCGTCAGCGCGCTCATTGAGCAGCCGCGCCGCATCCGGTCGGGCGCTTTACCTAAGAACGAAGTCCTGGAACAACTTGACGCCGCAGGCTGGGATCGGCTACTCAAAGGGATTTTCGAATATCTCGACGGCCCGGTGCGGCTGGACGATCTGGTCTCGATCGGCGGCGTGCTTTTCGGCGTAAGAGGCTCAAGGGAAATGGCTTTTGACGAGCTTGCGCCGGGTGACGACGGGCGTTCGTGGGACCCGGCCGCGCCCGCGCGCCCTCCTGACGTGGCGCTCGCCGTTCGCCAGCAGCTTGTAAAACTATGGAACGAATTGAAATCGATGCCCAAGCGCTGGGTAATTCCGTTCCTG
>JASHWA010000588.1 GCA_030044325.1 Bryobacteraceae bacterium | reverse complement strand
GAAACCGCGCGCACACAAGTTTCCGGCACAGTCTCCGAAGCCGAGGTCAACCAGATTCCGCTCAACGGCCGCAATTTTCTGGACGTCGCGCTGCTGGTTCCCGGAGTTTCGCCGACGAATACGCAGGCTAATCAGCTCTTCGCCGAAACCTCCGCGGTGCCCGGCCAGGGAATCTCGGTCAGCAGCCAGCGTAACTTTTCGAACAGCTTCGTCGTTGACGGCCTTTCGAATAATGACGACGCCGCGGGTGTCACAGGCGCATTTTACGCGCTCGACGTGATTCAGGAGTTTCAGGTGGTCACCTCGGGCGGGCAGGCCGAATTCGGCCGCGCGCTCGGCGGTTACGTGAATATGGTGACGCGCAGCGGCGGAATCACGCTGCACGGCGACACTTACCTGTATTTTCGTAACCAGCGCCTCGACGCCGCCAACGCTCTGTCCAATACCGCGCTGCCGATCACTGAAGCGCAGTACGGCGCCAGCGCCGGCGGGCCTGTGGTGCACAACAAGACCTTCTACTTCGCCAATTTCGAGCAGCGCGAGCTCAATCAATCCGGACTGACGACGATCACACCGGCGAACGTGGCGATCATCAATGCACACCTGCTGGCGGTGGATTATCCCGGGCCGCTGATTTCGACCGGAATCTATTCCAACCCGGTCCACAACAGCAACGTGCTCGCGAAAGTCGATCATCACTTCAGCGACCGCGACCAGTTCAACGTTCGCTACAGCTTTTACGATGTCAACGCCATCAACTCGCGCGGGGCGGGCGGTTTGAGCGCATCCACGGCTTCCGCCAATCTGCACGACGACGACCAGTCCGTCGCGGCCAGCAACATCTTTACAATTTCTCCGAACATGGTGAACGAAACGCGCGGGCAATACTGGTACAGCAGCCTGACGGCGCCGCCTTCCGATTTGATCGGCCCGGCGGTGAGCATTTCCGGCGTGGCCTCATTCGGCACGCTTTCCGGCTCGCCGACGGCGCGGCTGAACAAGCTCGGCGAGTTTGTCGACAATATTTCCTACCAGACCGGTGCGCACGCGATTCGGGTCGGCTTCGAATATCTGTACAACGACGATACCATCACTTTCCCGCGCACTTTTCGCGGCAGCTACTCATTTTCCTCGCTTGCCAGCTTCCTTTCGGGCGCCTACAACAGCTCCGGATTCACGCAGACTTTCGCGAATTCGGTTGTCAACCAGACCAATCCGAACGCCGGCTTTTACGCGCAGGACGAATGGAGAGTGACGCCGCAGCTCACGCTGAACCTCGGCGTCCGCTATGATCTCGAATTCCTGAAGACCATCGCCACGGACACCAACAATGTTTCCCCGCGCGGCGGTTTCGCCTGGACCCCGTTTGCTTCGCGCAAGACCGTGATCCGCGGTGGATACGGGATATTCTACGATCGCGTCCCGCTGCGCCCGCTTGCAAACGCGCTGCTTTCGGCGAACAACACCACCAATCCCGCCGATCTCAGCCAGATCAGCATCAGCCTGTCTCCGGGCCAGACCGGCGCTCCGGTATTCCCGAACATCCTGGGCGCGCTGACGATTCCGGCCGGCGTTCTTTTCAACTTCTCGACCATGAACACGCACATGCAGAACGCGTATTCTGAGCAGGGCAACGTCGAGATCGAGCACCAGCTCGGACAACATACCACTCTCGAAGTCGGCTACCAGTACCTGCGCGGGCTGCACCTGATCATTTCCATAAATCAGAATGTCCCAACGTGTACTGCGTCGGGGAACAACGACGGCTGCCGTCCCAATCTGACCTATGGCAACGACAGCCAGTACTCCTCGGCGGCGGATTCCAACTACAACGGCCTGCATGTTGCTTTCAACGAGAGGCCGGTGTCGTGGGGGAACTTCCGCGTTTCTTATACTTACTCGCGGGCCCTCGACGATGTGAGCGAGTTTTTCTTCAGCGCGCCCATCAACAACTTCAATATCTGGCAGGATTACGCGCGCTCGGACGACGATCAGAAGTTCCGCCTGGTGTGGGATGGGACCATTCACACGCCGCTGACCAACGCAAACAACGCGTGGGAGAGGTTCAGCCACGGATTCCAGTTGACCGCGATGATGCAATATTATTCGCCGCTGCCGTTCAACATCACCACCGGAGCGAACACGATTCAGGGAACCTCGGCCCGGCCCACCATCGATGGATTTTTCATCGGACGCAACACGGGGAACGGTTTCGACTTTTTCAACACAAGTGCGCGGTTGAGCCGTAGTTTTCAAATGACCGAACGGCTGCGCATGCAGGCGATGATCGAGGGGTTCAATCTCACCAATCACGTAAACGGCGTGACTTTAAACGGTGTTTTCGGAACGGGGGCCTTCCCGACCAATCCGTCGTCTTCGTTCAAACAAATTACCGCGGTGGATGATCCGCGCTCGTTCCAGCTAGCGGTGAAGCTCGCATTCTGAAAAAGGAGGTGCTCGTGATTCCATTCCTGAGCGCTTTGATGATCGTGAACATTGGGCCGATCGCTCCCGACGCGCCGGCGCGGGAGCCGCAGATGGCGGTTCGCGGATCGAAAGTCGCGCTCGCGTTCGGCGCCGGGAACTCCATTTACTTCGCGATTTCGCAGGACTCCGGCAAGACGTTTTCGCAGCCCGTCAAGATCGCCCAGGCGGCGGTGGTTCCGCTGACGCGGCACCGCGGCCCCCGCATCGTTTTCGCCGGCGCGTCGATTGTGGTCACGGCGGTCGCGGGAAGGACCCTGGCGGGCGGGCCGCATGCGCACGGGCTGCCGTCGGACGGGGATTTGATCGCGTGGCGCTCGGGCGATGACGGCAAGACGTGGTCGAAGGGAATTGTGATCAACGATGTCGCCGGCGCGCCCACCGAAGGTCTGCACGCACTGGCCGCCGACAGCAAAGGCCGGTTATTCGCGGCGTGGCTCGATCATCGCGGCGGTCACGGCACGAAACTTTACGGAGCGCAGTCGCGCGACGGCGGCGAGACGTGGTCGAAGAACGTGCTCATCTACGAATCGCCTGACGGAACCATCTGCGAATGCTGCCGTCCATCGCTGGCAATCGAATCGAACGGCGAGATTCTGGCAATGTGGCGCAACTGGCTCGACGGGAGCCGCGATATGTACCTGGCGCGCTCGGGCGACGGACGTCAATTCTCGAAACCGGAAAAATTGGGTGAGGGGACGTGGAAGCTGAACGCCTGCCCCATGGACGGCGGGGGCATCGCCATCGCGGGCGGCAAGATCATGACCGTGTGGCGCAGGGAACACGATATCTTTCTCGACCGAGCGGGAGGGCCTGAAAATCGCATTGGCACGGGGGTCGATTCGGCCATCGCGGCCGGGGCGGACGGGGTGTACGCAGTGTGGTCCACGCCGGCCGGTATTCAAGCGATTGTTCCCGGCAAATCGGAGCCAGTGGAGCTCGCGCCCAAAGGATCGTTTCCGGCGATCGTGGCGGCTGCGCACGGGGCGCTCGCCGCATGGGAAGACGACGGGAGGATCACCATTCACCAGATTCCGTAAAGGGGGATTCAGTCATGCAAATCAGTGTTCGACTTACCGCTCTCGTGTCGGTTGCCGCATTTGCTTGTGGGGGCGACATGCAAAGCGTCTCGATTCGCTTCCAGGCAATGGTCGGAGACAAGAAGCTCGCCTGTGGCCAGAGCTACGACGGCATCGGGACCACGCGTTCGCGCATCGCGCCGCGCGATTTCCGGTTTTACGTTCACAACCTCCGGCTGATCGATGAAAACGGCAAACCGGTGGCGGTGGAGCTCGATCAGGACGGGAAGTGGCAGCTCGACGACGTGGCCCTGCTGGATTTTGAAAACGCAACGGCGGGCTGCGTGAATGGAACTCCGGACATGAACGATCGCGTTTCCGGCCGGGTACCGGCGGGCCATTATTCGGGCTTGCAATTTACGCTGGGAGTGCCGTTCAACAAGAATCACACCGAGCTCACCTCGCAACCGCCGCCGCTCAACCTGACGGCGCTGAGCTGGGTGTGGAACGGGGGACGCAAATTCGCCCGCCTGGATTTTTCGAGCACCGGGATGCCGCGCGGCTTCGCCATCCATTTAGGCAGCACGGGCTGCACGCCGAACCAGACCAAGATCACGGTACCCACGCAATGCAGCGAGCCGAACCGGCCGGAGATCGAGATGGCGGAGTTCGACGCGGAGCGGGACATCGTCGTTGCAGACCTGGCGGCGCTGCTCAAGGATTCCAACGTCGACGTCAATCAGCCGAATACGGCGGCGGGATGCATGTCCGCGAAAGACGATTCCGATTGCGCTCCTATCTTCGCCAATTTTGGTCTACCGTTCGGCGAAAAGCCGGCCGGGAAGCAGACGTTTTTCCGCCGTCAGGCAGCCTTCACATCGGCCGCCGGAGGAGGTTAGGCGATGTGGAAGATGGCGGCCGTCCTCGCGTCATGCGCGGTGCCGGGCATCGCGCATGACGCGCACGGGCGATCGACTGCGCCGCTTGAAGCGCGGCTCCTGAAGAGTCCGCTGTTGGCGACGCCGGACCACGCTGCTGCGGCGAAACCTTTCTATGACCGGCTGTGCGCCGGCTGTCACGGCGCGGATGGCAAGGCGCGCACGCCGCTCGCCGGAAGGCTTCCGGTTCGTCCCACCAACCTCGCCGAGTATCTGATGGAATCGATGCGCGACGGCGAGATCTACTGGGTGGTCAGCAACGGCATCGAAAAGAACATGCCGAGTTTCGGAGCCGAGCTTTCCGACGCGCAGCGTTGGGAGATGGTCCAATATGTGCGCGAGCTGCGTTCGCGCCAGCGAGCGGCCGAAAAAGCCGAGCTCGGGCCGTACGAATGGGCCCTGCCGCCGGGATTTCCGCTTCCCAACGTTCCGCGCGGCAATCCGATGACCAGTGAGAAGGTCGAGCTCGGGCGCTACCTTTTCTATGACAAGCGCCTCTCGCTGAATCAAACGCAGTCGTGTGCGAGCTGTCATAAACAGGAGCTCGCTTTCACCGATGGACGCGCGCACGGGCTGGGCTCGACCGGCGAGCCGCACCCGCGCGGCCCC
>JASHWA010000587.1 GCA_030044325.1 Bryobacteraceae bacterium | reverse complement strand
GTTCGGACCGGTATTCGCCGCCGCCGTGGTGCTCGATCCGGAAAAACCCATTCGCGGACTCGACGATAGCAAGGCGCTTCTGCCCGAACGCCGCGAAACGCTCGCCCAACGCATCGTCGAGCGCGCCCGCGCCTGGGCTGTCGCCGCCTGCGACGTTTTTGAGATCGACCGGATCAACATTTACCAGGCTTCGCTCGTCGCAATGAAGAGGGCCCTCGACCAGATGACGACGAGAATCGGCGAAAGCTGCGATTACCTGCTGCTCGACGCCGTCAAACTCGAAGTTCCGATCGCGCAAAAGCCGCTGATCCACGGCGATGCGCTCAGTTTTTCGATTGCCGCGGCGTCGATTCTCGCAAAAACACGCCGCGACGCCGCGCTGCTCGCATGGGATCGCGTTTTCCCCCAATACGGCCTGGCGAATAATAAAGGATACTCGACGCCCGAGCACCTTGACGCGCTTGCGCGCATGGGGCCTACCATGCTCCATCGATTCAGTTTCGAGCCGGTCCGCAATGTGAGCCGTTTCCCGGCCTGGACCGGCTATCCTCAAGAAAGTCCTCCGCAGGGTGAGCTGTTTGCATGTCATTGACAGGGAACCCATTAAACGACGGTCCGATCAACGCGAGCCAGCTTCCCGAAGCGCCGGCCGAACCCCAGCCCGCGCCGCGCCGCCGGTCCGGAAAGCTCCTGAACGTCTGCTTCGCCATTTTCGCCTTCGAGATCGGCATTTTTCTGGTGATCTTCCCGTGGATGGACGACACCTGGAAAATGAACTACTTCCCGACCGTGAACCCCGCACTGCGGAACATCTGGGAGGATCCCTATTTCCGCGGCGCGCTCACCGGTCTGGGTCTGGTGAACATCTACGTCGCGCTGTGGGAATTCTTCCGCTCCCTGCGCCGGCCCTCTTGAGCGTTTGTGCGGAGATCACCAGCTAAACCCGCGCCATTACTGGCGCGGCTCGCGGGGCTACGTTTACGTTCCACGATCTAGGCGAGCCGCGGCAGTCATGCCGCGGGCGGCAAGCGGCGCCTTCCAACCGCCTCGCGTCAGCGAGCGGGCCGTCCCCGAAAGTTTCCCCGCAAACGTTCACAATTTTTCTGAAACGATCCGCACCCCTTCTGGATCGTATAATCAATCGTTCCATTCCAGAGCCCAGGCCGCCGTAACCTAATCCAGTGGGTCGGCGGCCTTTTCGTTCTGCTGTTCATCCTGCCAATTCCGCTGTCCACCGGTTTTCACCCGCCTGCAATATGTACGCCCGATACAATGTAACCGATGAAAAACGCGATTTACGTGGCAGGGCTGCACAAATCCTATGGCGATTTCGAGGCCGTGCGCGGAATCGATTTCGAGGTGGCGCCGGGCGAAGTTTTCGGTCTGCTCGGTCCCAACGGGGCGGGGAAGACCACCACGGTCGAAATTCTCGAAGGCCTGCGGCCGCGCACTTCGGGCGATGTCGCCGTGCTCGGCTTCGACCCGGCCACCGACACGCGCTCGATCAAGGATCGCATCGGCGTGTGCCTTCAGCTCACCAATCTGCCCGATAAGATCACGGTGCGGGAAGCGCTGGCGCTGTTCGCCGCGTTTTATTCGCGCCACACCGATATCGACAAGCTGATCCAGCGCCTCCAGCTTTGGGAAAAGCGCAATGATTACTATTCGAAATTGTCGGGCGGGCAGAAGCAGCGCGTGGCGTTGGCCCTTGCCATGGTCAACGATCCGCAGATGCTTTTCCTCGACGAACCGACCACCGGCCTCGACCCCCAGGTGCGCCTGGAAATCCACAACCTGATCTGCGAATTGAAGGACGCGCGCCGCACCATCCTGCTGACCACGCACTACATCGAGGAAGCTGAGCGCCTGTGCGACCGCGTCGCCATCGTCGATCAGGGCCAGATCATCGCCATGGGCACGCCGCGCGAAATCCAGTCGCGCGCCGGCGGGCGCTCCGTGATCGAGATTCGCACCGCGCAGCCGATGGCGGAGGAGGTCCCCGATTTTGAGGAATCCGACAAGCGCACGCTGAGCGAAGATCGTCTTCTGCTGACGGTTTATTCGACGCGTCCCGCGCGAACGTTGCCCGATCTGATCAAGTGGATCGACCAGCGGGGCCTGGATCTTGAAGACATCCATTTGAAGCGTCCCACGCTGGAGGACGTGTTTATCGAGCTGACGGGAAAGAGGCTGAGAGACTGATGAGCAAGCTGGCAAGCGTTCGACCCGACGGTCGCGCCTTCCCGGGGAACCGTCTATGAAATCCTACCTCGCGATGATCCGGATGACCCTGCGGCTCACCCTGCGCGACCGCACCGTCCTGTTTTTCAACTACATCTTCCCGCTGATTTTTTTCTTCATCTTCGGCCAGATGATGCACGCCGACCAGGGCGGAATGATTGTGCTGGTCGTGACCATGGTCCTGTCGCTCGGCATTCTCGCCTCGGGCCTGTTCGGCGCCGGAATGCGCATTGTCTCCGATCGCGAGCAAAACATCCTGCGCCGCTTCAAAGTCGCGCCGATTTCGCCCGCGACCATGCTGGTCGGCTCGCTGGTCACCGCGCTGGTCCACTATATCCCGGTGACCTTCATGATCCTCACGCTCGCGCACTACATCTACGGACTGCCTCCGATCGAGCACCCGATTTCGCTCTATCTTTTCGTTCTCATCGGCGTGCTGGCGTTTCGCGCCATCGGCGGAATCGTCGGCTCGGTCGCCAATTCCATGCAGGAAAGCCAGATCATGGTGCAGCTTCTGTATTTCCCCATGCTGTTTTTAGGCGGCGCGACTTTTCCCATCGGGATCATGCCAAAATGGCTGCAACAGGTGGCGCAGTTCATCCCCACCACGTATCTTTCGACGGGTCTCAACTCGATTCTCACCGCCCATGAAACGCTCGCCGATAATTGGAGCTCCGCGGCGGCACTTCTGGTCACTGCGCTGGTCGGAACATTCCTGGCGGTAAAACTTTTCCGCTGGGAAAAAGAGGAAAAGATGCGCAGCTCGGCGAAACTGTGGCTCATCGCGGTGCTCGCCCCGATCCTCGCCATGGGCGCGTATCAGAGCTACGCGAAAGACAACGTGCTCAAACAGCGCCTTCTCACCCGCCAGGTGGAGCGCGATCAAACCACCCTGATTCGCGATGCACGCCTGTTTCTGGGCGACGGAACCGTCATCGATCAGGGCTCCGTGCTGATCAAACACGGCAAGATCGCGCAGATTTTCACCGGCCCCGCTCCCGACGCGAAAGCGCTCAAAGCCGAATCGATCGACGCCGCCGGCAAAACTCTGCTGCCGGGCCTCATCGACGTCCACGCGCACCTCGGTTCCACGGGCGGTTTTTATCAGGATGCCAAGGATTACGAAAGCGATCCCATTGATCGGGAATTGGCGGCCTATCTCTACAGCGGCGTCACGGCGGTCAAAAGCCTCGGCGATGCGACCGACATCATCCTGAAGCATCGCGCGAGCATCCAATCCGGCGAGAAATTGGGCGCCGAGCTGTACGTGGTCGGCCCGATGTTCACCGCGCCCGGCGGCCACGGCACCGAATACGCGAAATATGTTCCGAAATCGATGCAGGCGCAGTTCGAGGCGCAAACCGTGCGTCTGCCCAAGACCGCCGAGGAAGCCCGCGGCATGGTGGACGATCTCAAAAAACTCGGTGTGGATGGAATCAAGGCGATTCTCGAGCCCGGCGCGCCCGGCCATCCCATTCCGCGCCTGGATGCCACTCTGCTCGACGCGATCTCGGCAGAAGCGCACCAGGATTCGCTGCCCATCGTCGTTCACGTCGGCGATCTGCGCGATGTCGAAGACGCGCTGGACGCAAGAGTGGACGGAATCGAGCATTCGCCGCGCGCCCCGCTCACTCCGGCGCTCGTCGCGCGCATGAAAGCGCAGGGCGTGGCCTTCGATCCCACGCTGACGGTGGCCGAATCGATCGTGGATACGGCGCTCGGGAAAACCGATCCGCTCGACCGGTCGCTGGTGCAGCAGGTCGCGCCGCCGAAATTGCTCGAATCGACCAGAAAACTGATCCCGTCGCCTCAGTTCACCGATTTCCGCGCGCTTTACGGCTCCTTCGGCTTCAATCTCAAAGTCGCCGAAGAAAACCTCGCGGCGGCGAGCCATGCGGGAGTCATGCTCGTGATGGGCACCGATTCCGGCAATCCCCAACTCATTCACGGCCCGGCGATTCATCGCGAGCTGCAGCTTTGGGTGGAAGCTGGCCTCACGCCCGAAGCGGCGCTCGAAGCCGCGACGTACAACAACGCCAGGCTCCTGCGGATCGACTCGCACCAAGGCCTGATTAAAAAAGGCTACGACGCCGATCTTGTTTTAGTCGACGGCAATCCGTTGAAAGATATCTCGGCGACCGAGCACATCGCCGCGGTGATCTTCAAAGGCGAACGCCTCAACCGCGCGGAGCTGTTTGATCAGCCGTGATCCGCCGATTCAGGGACGGCCAACGCGCTCCATAACTGGCGCGCCTTAACCACCCCCGGCCCGTTTGAGGACAGTGATGGAGCGCGTGGGGCGATGGATGGTAGTCTGGGAAATCCAGAAAATGCAGCGTAAAATGACGGAATTCGAAACCGCGAAGCTTCGCCGGGCATCCTAGGTCTGGGGCACATATAATGGTTGTGAGGTTGTGCGTTCGAGGCGAAGGAAAACCATGAATTTTTACGCAAGGCTCCGCGAACAGAAATTATTGTCCGCCTTACTGATGGCGGCGACGCTGTCAGTGGGCATTCTGATCGGAACGCTGGTAAACACCGGAGTCCGCGCCGCGCGCGACCAGCAGGTTGCGCCCGACGCCACACCGCTGGTCATTCCCAAGGCCACGGACATGGCCAACGATTTCACCAGGCTCGCCAAGCAGCTCGATCCGAGCGTGGTCTATATCAGCGCCGATTACACGCCGAAAGTCGAAACCACGCGCAATCGCCGCGGCCCCCAGCCTCAAGCCGACCCGGACGAAGACAACGGCGGCGACGATCAGGGCCTGGATCTGTTCCGCCGGTTTTTCGGCAACCGCGGCGGCGGCGGGGAGATGATGCCGCAGCAGAATTACAAGCACGAACAGTCCGGCACCGGGTTCGTCGTGGATCGCAAGGGTTACATCATTACCAATAACCACGTGGTGACGGTGGAGCGCACCGGCAGCCTGGTGGATCATATTTACGTCAAGCTCCACGGCGATGAAACCCCCTATCACGCGCGGGTCATCGGCACCGATCGCGAAACCGATATCGCGGTGCTCAAGATCGATCCCAAGACTGACCTTCAGCCGGTGAAGATCGGCAATTCCGAAGGCGTGCAGGTGGGCGACTGGGCGGTCGCGATCGGTTCGCCCTTCGGCCTGGAAGCGAGCGTGACGCTCGGAATCGTCAGCGCCAAGGGGCGCAACATCAACGGCCAGAATTTCCAGCAGTTCATCCAAACCGACGCGGCGATCAATCCCGGAAACAGCGGCGGTCCGCTGCTCAACATCAAGGGCGAAGTGATCGGTCTCAACACCATGATCGCGACGCAGAACGGAGGATCGCAGGGTGTGGGTTTCGCGCTGCCGATCAACGTGGTGGCGCGCGTTTACAACGACATCATTCGCGACGGCCACGTCACGCGCGGCTCCATCGGCGCCACGCTGTACTCGAATGAGCAGTTGACGCTCAAAGCGATGGGCTTCGATCACGGCGTCATCGTCGAATCGGTGAAAAAAGACGGGCCCTCGGATAAGGCCGGTCTCAAAGCCGAAGATATCGTGCTCGCCTACAACGGTACGCCCGTCAAAGACAGCCAGGATCTGATCGGGCATGTCGCCGACACCCCGGTGGGAAACAGCGCGACGCTGAGCGTCGATCGCGACGGCAAAAAGATGGACTTGAAAGTCGTGATCGCCGACCGCGTGAAGATCTACGCCGACAATCCCGATATCGCCGGCCGGCCGAGCCAGAGTGACGAAACTGCGCCCAATCCGCTCAAGCCGACCGCTGCCGGTCCGGTCAGTTTCGGGATCTCCCAGCGTCCGGTGAGCGAAGAGGAGCGCGACCTGACGCCGGAAAAGCACGGCGTCACGGTGACGCGCGTGGAGCCGGGGTCGTTCGCCGAGGAGATCGGCATGCAGGAGCACGACATCATCATCGCGATCGATCGCCAGCCGGTCAGCTCGGCCGACGATATTCTGAAGGTTCGCCAGACGTTGAAACCGGGCGACGCGGTCGCATTCCGCGTGGTGCGCGGAACCCAGCCCGGCCACACGACGACGCTTTATCTGAGCGGCACCATCCCCGATCGCCCCTAGCGATCTCGCGCGAAATGCGGTTCGTCAAGATCTGCGGGTTGGCTGCGGCGCTCGGCTGCTCGCTCAGCGCGCAGTCCAAGCGGCCCCAAGATCTCGCGCCCGGCAAAATCCTGGTCACCGTGCGCGACGCGCCGGACCCGCTGTTCGCGAAATCGGTGATTCTGCTGGTCCGCTATGATGCCAGCGGCGCGCTGGGCTTGATGATCAACCGGCGATCCGATGTTCCGATTTCGGAAGCGCTGCACGAGCTTGCGGGCGCATCGGCGCATTCCGAGCCGGTGTTTGTCGGCGGACCGGTGGAGCTCAATACCGTCTTCGCGCTGGCCCGGTCTGCCCAAAAACCCGCGGGCGCGAGCGACATTTTCGGCAAAGTCTACCTGTTGACCGAGCGTACCGCTCTCGAAAAGGCGCTCGGCGGAAAATCGGATCCCAAGACGTTTCGTATCTATATGGGGTATTGCGGATGGGACCGGCGCCAGCTTCAAAACGAAGTGCGGGTGGGCGCCTGGTACATCTTCGATTCGAGCGAAGATGCCGCATTCGACGACCAGCCCGCGACGCTGTGGCCGCGCCTGATCGGGAAGGCCGAGTCGCTCAAGGCGGCCTGGCCGCGAATCAACCCGAAGGAAAGCGAATGGGCCGTCAATGAACGTCAATAAACATGAATCGTATTCATGTCGATTGACGTCCATTAGCGGCGTTTTTTTTTTGCGTTGATTCGCGTCAATTCGCGGTTAGGAAGGTCTTCTAGCCGCGCCGGGCGAGCTTATTCAGCGCGAGAACCAGAGGCTTTGCGGCCGGCGGCGGCGCGACTTTGGTCAGCAGGATCTGCTTGTTGCTGATCTCGTGCCCGTACAATTTCTTGTTTTCCCCGGAATCGGTGTGCAGCGTCGCTCCTTCAAGCGAAATTCCGGCGAACAAACCCTTGGCGTGCGAATAAGTGATGATCGCCGCCCGCGCCGTCAGATCGGTGTTGATGCTGGCGTCCTTACCGGTCATTCCCTCGACCGAGGCAACGTCGGCGCCGAGCGTGAACTTGTCGCTCAACAGGTGATTCATTCCCTTTTTGTTCATCACCAGCATGATCAGATCGGTATAAGACCCGCCGAGTTGGCCGCCGAAGCTGCCGCCTTCAATGCGGACCGAAGCCGGCGCGGTCCATCCGCCGTGCGGTTTGCGGCACGACGCGAATCCACGGCCGTATTTCCCGCCGAACAGGAACGCGCCCTTGAGCAGCCCCGGCACGATCACGATGCACTGCGCCTTGCCGATGAGTTGGCGCGGGATTCCGTCGTCATTGGTGGCCACCATTTCGGCCAGCGCGTTAACGGCGTGCTGCATGCGTTTGTCGGGAGTCAGCTCTTTTGCGCCGAGCGCGGCTGAAATCAGGGTTCCAATGAGAATTAACCGGGTCATGCGTCCCCCCGGCGTGAGCAATGCAGCGAAATTACCTGAAGCCGCGGAACCCGCATTCGGGAGGTTCCTGAAAAAGCGGACTGACCACTCTTTCCCGGTGAACGGCTCGGCGTCAAGTATACTTGACGCACCACCGTACGGACACCACTTGAAAATGTCGTTAAGCCGCACAATCTGCCGAAGAAGGGGACTGTCCCCTAGCGCCGATGAACTCGCAACCGTCAACACCGTGGGCGGACTGTCCCCTTCTTCGCGGACACCTATCGCTGCCGACCTGTTTGCGGAACGCACGTGCCGTGTCTCCTTTTTCAACCTCTCAAATCTTCGCGATATTCTGGGAAGCGTGCCTGCGGCCGGTAGCCTGATCGGCAGCTATCGCCTTCGCGAACGCATCGGCGAAGGCGGCATGGGCGAAGTTTATCTGGCGGA
>JASHWA010000586.1 GCA_030044325.1 Bryobacteraceae bacterium | reverse complement strand
TGCGCGGCTTTGGGATCGGTCACGCGCACGCCGGGAACCGAAAATCTCCGTTCCGCGTCCCAGGCAGCGTATTTTTCGCGAATGCGCAGCGCGGATTGCGAAATGAAACCGAGGCCGCGCCATTCAAAATACGGCCGCAATTCGAAAACCTCGCCGATCGCCTTGAGGGCCGCGCGATTTCCCTCCCACGGCACCACGCGGCCGTACTGATTTTCGACCTCCGCCGTTCCGCTTTTCAACTGCCGCAGCAGCATGACGATCGATTGCAGGATATCCAGGGGCTCGAATCCGGAAACGGCGATGGGTTTGCGTTCATTGCGCGCGATCCATTCATACGGCCGGCAGCCAATGACCGTCGAAACGTGACCGGGGCCGATGAACGCGTCGATGCGCATGTCGGGCGAATCGAGGATCGCGCGGATCGCGGGAATGATGGTCACGTGATTCGAAAAAACCGAAAAATTGCGCACGTTGTGTTCGCGCGCGCGAATTAGAGTCAGCGCGGTGGATGGCGCGGTGGTCTCGAAGCCGATGGCGAAAAACATCACGTGGCACTGGGGATTGTTGACCGCCAGCTTCAACGCGTCGGCCGGCGAATACACGATGCGGACGTCCATTCCGCGCGATTGATGTTCGAGCGGGCTGCCCTTGGTTCCCGGAACGCGCATCATGTCGCCGAACGCGGTGAAGACGACCTCCGGATTTTCGGCCATCGAAAGCCCGTCGTCGATGCGGCCCATGGGCAGCACGCAGACCGGGCAACCGGGGCCGTGCACCAGCTCGATATTCGGCGGAAGCAGGTCCTTGAGGCCAAAGCGATAGATCGCGTGAGTATGGCCGCCGCACACTTCCATGAAGCGATAATGGCGATCGGGGTCGGCCAGTTTGCGGATCTCCCCGGCGGCGCGGGTGATCAGCTCGGGACGGCGAAACTCATCGACATATTGCATGGGCAGGCATCCTTATTAAGAGTCGTCATGCTGGCCGTAGCCGCGGACTTCGGTGGCCGCGGCGTCGGATTCGCCGAGCATTTCGAGAAGCTGGATCTGCTCCTGGGCGCGCTCCGAGCTGATCTTGTTCATGGCGAAACCCACGTGGATCAGGACCCAGTCGCCCACGCGGCCGGGGTCGTCCGGTTCGAGCAGTCCCAGATCGACTTTGCGCCGTACGCCGAGCACGTCGACCATGGCGAGCGGGTGATCTCCGGGAACCAGGTCGATAATTTTCCCCGGAATGGCAAGGCACATAAGGTTACTCCCTGCTCTCGAATCGCAGTGATATCCGCGCAATTTCGAGCTTCGCGCATTTCCAGCTTATCGCTGCGCCGGACGCGGCACAAGACCTGCTCGGGATGTCGCCGTCAACCTGCCGCGGGCAGTTATGCGCGCGCCGTCATTCGATATTCTTGACCAACGGCTCAACTGCTTTGACCTGATCGGCCGACCCGCGCACAATCAGCGCCCGCGGGGCATTGTAAGTGAACACCCGCCGCGCCTGCGTCGCCGTGCGAACCTTCTCCGCCTCGCGCTGAAAATCCCACCGGTCGCCGACATGGTTCAGAAAAAACACGCGCACCGCGACGCCCTCATCTTTATACGGCGTCACGTAGCTGAAGGTCTCCGACGCCTGCCGCGCCTGGCCGGTGTTCATCGTGTCCAGTTGATTCACCAGCCATTCGGCGAGCTCCATCTGCTGCGGATCGCAGCGGACCACCATCGCCCGCGGTGTATTGTAGGTGAAAACCCTGCGGATATCGGCGATGGAGCGCACCACCGTCGCGACCTCCTGAAAATCCTGCACCGTCGCCGTATGCGTCAAGTAGAAAATGCGCACGTCCTTATCGTTAAACTGAAACCCGGACGTCATCTGGTACGCCGCCGAGCTTTGCGCGTGAGCGCCGGCTGGCTGGTCCAGCTCTCCGACCATCCATTCCGCCAGCGCCACCTGGTCCGTGGTCCCGCGAACAATCAGCGCCCTGGGAACGTTGTAAGTGAACGCGCGCCGGATGTCGGCGACAGTGCGAACCGCTGTTGCGATTTCCTGGAAATTCTGCACCTTTTCGGCGTTGTGGATATAAAAAATGCGCACCAGGTTCTCTTCGCTCCCCGCAAGCTGGTATTCGTGCTTGGCGGTGTTCGCCGGATCCGCCTGATCGAGCTGGTTGAACAGCCATTGCGCCAGCTTGGTCCTTTCCGGCGGTCCCTGAATCGACATGGTTCGCCCGCTGACGCTGTCGTCGGAGGGTGTAATCACGTCCGCGATCGTGCGGACGGCCACGGCGATCTCCCGCATGCTCTGGGTGCTCTCGCTCCCCGAAAACTGGAGGGTGGTGGTGGGGGTTTGCCCTTGGACGATCGCGGCGGACGCCATCAGGGCAGGAACAGCAAAACGAACCGATCGCATTTTGGCGCTCCTTTTCACAGCATATGACGGCAGGCCCGTGCCGAGCGTGTAGTCGCACCCGGACTCTGCCTTGGTTCGACTTAAACCGCTTCCTGCGGTCGCGGCTCGGGGAGATGGCCGACACCGCCGTGCAGAAGTCCCGCTCCTGGCTGGTAAGATAATAACAGTGTTCGAGTTGCTTGTTCGCAACCTGCCTGACCTGATCGTTTTATCCATCGTTATTTTCATTCAGTTCTCGGGCGCAATGTGGGTTTTGCGCGGGCCGGCGCGATCGGCCGCGCCGTGGATTCGATGGAGCGTGGCGATCGGGACTGCGCTCTCTTCGATGGCCGTCGCGCTGGCGCTGGGAATGCGCTTTGCGCGGGTGGCGAGATATTTTCCGGCGTGGTGGCTGAGCTGGGGACGCGCTTGGCTGGTCATCTGGTCGCTGCTTTCGATCTGCATTTTTGTTGCGCTGCTGGCTTCGAAAATCGTGCCCACTGCATCGCCAACGGGGGTCAGCCGGCGCAGGTTTTTGAACGTAGCGCGCGCCGCGTTGTTCGCGGGGCCGGCAGCCGCGATCGGCTACGGGACCTTCATCGAGCGCACCTCCATCCGGCTGCGCGAGCAGACCATTCCGATTCCCGGCCTCGATCCCGACCTGGAAGGGCTAAAAATCGTGCAGTTGAGCGACATCCACATGAGCCCGTTCCTCAGCCTGCGCGAACTGGAGCGCGCCATCGGAATCGCCAACGACACCCGCGCCCATATCGCCCTGGTGACCGGCGATCTGATCACGGGCCGCGGCGATCCCGTGGATGCGTGCCTGAACGCGCTGGCGCGGCTTCGAGGCGATGCGGGCGTGTTCGGATGCCTCGGCAATCACGAAATCTACGCCGGCATCGAGCAGTACGTCACCGAGCGCGGGCGCGGATTGGGAATGTGGTTTCTGCGGCAGGAAAACACGCGTCTGACCTTTGGAGAACACGCGCTCAACCTCGCCGGCGTCGATTACCAGGCGAAGCGCGAGCCCTACCTGGTGGGCGCGGAGGGGCTGATCGAGGCGGGCGCGTTGAACGTCCTGCTCTCCCACAATCCCGACGTGTTTCCCGTGGCCGCGCGCAAGGGCTTCGATCTGACCATTTCCGGCCACACCCACGGCGGACAGGTTCGGGTGGAGATCCTGCGCGAGGATCTGAATATCGCGCGCTTCTACACGCGCTACGTGGACGGCCTGTATCGCCGCGATTCCTCGTCCGTGTTCGTGACGCGCGGGATTGGGACGATCGTACTGCCGGCGCGCCTGGGCTCGCCGCCGGAGGTCGCGCTCTTGCGGCTGACCGCGGATTCGCGGCGTACATCGGACGGGTTGGGCTGAGTGAAATACCTGATCTTAAGCGATCTGCACGCCAACCAGGAAGCGCTTGAGGCCGTGCTCGACGACGCCCGCGGAAAATACGAGAGCATCGTGTGTCTGGGCGACCTGGTGGATTACGGCGCCGAACCGAACGAGATCGTCGAGTGGACGAAGCGCCATGTCTCCGCCATCATCCGCGGCAATCACGACAAGATTTGCGTAATGGACGAGCCGATCGAAAACTACCATCCGGCCGCGCGCGCCTCGGCCGAATGGACCCGCAAGACCTTGAGCGCGGAAAGCCGCGCTTATCTCGAAAATCTTCCACGCGGGCCGCTGCGCATCGAAAATTTCGACATCGTCCACGGCTCGCCTACGGACGAAGACGAATATTTGTTCGTGCCCTCCGACGCGACGCTGACGCTCGATGCCATTTCCGCGCCGGTGACCTTTTTCGGTCACACGCACGTGCAGGGAGGCTTTCTGGTGACGCGCAGCGGATCCAAAATGATAGCGGCTCGGGGAACGCTGGAGATCGAACCGGACCATTTTTACCTTCTGAATCCGGGTTCGGTGGGCCAGCCGCGCGACGGCGATCCGCGGGCGGCTTATGCGATCTACTCGCCCGGGGAACGGCTGATCGAGTATCGGCGCGCGGGCTACGATATTGCCGGCGCAGCCGGAAAAATCCTGCGTGCGGGGTTGCCGGAGAGCCTCGCCGCGCGGCTGTTTAACGGAACGTAACGATTTTCGTTGTTTGCATCACGGTGCTGTCGTGCGCCGGTTTGGTGGCCGTGAATGAACGTGAATCGGCTGTGCTGGTTGGTGGTTTGTGGTTCGCCGCCGGATGTGGGTGTGGCCGACGACGAACTACTTACCAGGTTTTACCCCCGCGCTTACGCACGGGGCTTGCTGTTTTACCCGTGCGATTGCTCGCGCGGGGCGTTAATTTTGTTTTACCCGCGCCATTGCT
>JASHWA010000585.1 GCA_030044325.1 Bryobacteraceae bacterium | reverse complement strand
ATCCTACACCGATGTCGAAGTCACCATGCTGCTGACGCTGGGGCTGGTGATCGCGGTGATCTTTTTGTTCCTGCGCAATATTTCGGCGACGGTGATTCCCAGCCTGGCGCTGCCGTTCTCCATCATCGGAACTTTTTCGGTGATGTACCTGCTCAAATACAGCCTGGACAACCTGTCGATGATGGCTCTGATCCTATCGGTCGGGTTCGTGGTGGATGACGCCATCGTGATGCTCGAGAATATTTTCCGGCACATGGAGATGGGCAAGAAGCCTCTCATTGCGTCGCTGGTAGGGTCGAAGGAAATCGGGTTCACCATCGTTTCGATGACTTTGTCGCTCGCCGCGGTGTTCATCCCGGTGCTGTTCATGCAAGGGATACTGGGGCGCCTGTTCCGCGAATTTTCGGTGACCATCTGCGTCGCGATTCTGATTTCGGGCGTGGTCAGCGTCACGCTGACGCCCATGCTGTGCAGCCGCTTTTTGAAATCGCCCGAAGGGCATCATCACGGATGGTTTTATCGCGTCACGGAAAAGTTTTTCGAAGGGATGCTGCACGGCTACGACTCCACTCTCAAGATGGTGCTGCGCCATCGACTGTTCACCATGGCGACCTTCGTGATCGTGCTGGCGGCCACCGTGTGGATGTTCATGGACATTCCCAAGGGCTTCATTCCGGACCAGGACACCGACCAGATTTCGGTGATCACCGAGGCGCTGCAAGGGACCTCGTATTACCAGATGGTCGATTATCAAAAAGAGGTCAACGCGATCATCCGTAAGAATCCGAACGTCGAGGCGCTGATGTCCACCGTGGGCGGAACCGCGGCGACCACGGTGGGAGGGCCCAATTTCGGCCAGTTGCTGGTGCGGCTGAAGCCGCGCGGGCAGCGCAACGAGAACGTCAACGAGATCATCAAGGATCTGCAGCCGCAGCTCGACCAGGTTCCCGGCATGAAAGTGTACCTGCAAAATCCGCCCACCATCCGCATCGGCGGCCAGGTGACCAAGAGTCTGTATCAATTTTCCATGCAGTCGCCGAACAAGCCGGAATTGTTCGAAAACGCGCGCAAAATCGAGGCGGATATCGCACAGATTCCGGGCATTCGCGACGTGACCAGCGACCTGGCGATCACCAGCCCGCAGGTGGACGTGGAAATCGACCGCGATCGCGCCGCGGCGGTGCAGGTGAGCGCGAATACGCTTGAAAGCGCGTTCTACGACGCCTACGGCCCGCACTGGGTTTCCACCATTTACGCGGCGATCAACGAATACGAAGTTCTGCTGGAGCTCAAGCCGCAATATCAGACCGATCCCAACCTGCTTTCGATGCTGTATTTCAAGGGCACCGGAAACCAGCTTGTGCCGCTGAATACGCTCGCCAAGCTGAAGACCGACGTGGGGCCGCAGGCCATCAATCACAACGGCCAGCTGACCGCGGTGACCATCTCTTTCGATTTGCAGCCCGGCGTTGCGCTGGGCCAGGTGACCGATAAAATCCGCGAGATCGCCGCGCGCGATCTGCCCAACAGCATCAGCACCAGTTTTCAAGGCGCCGCGAAGGCTTTCGAGAGTTCGCTGGGGAATTTGTGGGTCCTGCTGCTGATCGCCATCGTAGTGGTCTACATCGTGCTAGGAATTCTGTATGAAAGCTACATTCACCCCATCACGATTCTTTCCGGCCTGCCTTCGGCGGGATTCGGCGCGCTGCTCACGTTGTACGCCTTCCACATGGATTTGAACATTTACGCCTTCGTCGGCCTGATCATGCTGATCGGCATCGTGAAGAAGAACGCGATCATGCAGATCGACTTCGCCCTCGACGCCGAGCGCCACCAGGGCATGGACCCCGACCAGGCGATTTATCAGGGCTGCCTGATCCGCTTCCGGCCGATCATGATGACCACGATGGCGGCGCTGTTGGGCGCCGTGCCGATCGCGGTCGGCTGGGGCGCGGGCGGCGAAGCGCGGCAGTCGCTCGGACTGGTCGTGGTGGGCGGGCTGCTGTTCTCGCAGTTAGTCACGCTGTATTTGACACCGGTGTTCTACACCTACATGTCGCGGATGCAGGCGCTGCTGATGGGGCAGAAGAAGACGCCCAGACCGGCGGAGCAGGTCGAGCCGACGCCGGCGTAGGATCTTGATCCTTACCATCGGCCACTCGAATCGGCCGATCGAAGATTTCATCGCGATGCTCCGGGCGCACGGCGTCAAGCGAGTGATCGACGTTCGCACGATTCCCAAGTCGCGGCATAACCCGCAGTTTGCAGGCGACGCGCTCAAACGCTCGCTGCACGCGGCCGGCGTGGATTACCTTCACATGCCTGGCCTCGGCGGATTGCGCCATCCGCGAAAGGATTCGATCAACACGGCGTGGCAGAGCGCGAGTTTTCGGGGCTACGCGGATTACATGCAGACTGAGGAGTTCGAGCGAAACCTGGAACAACTGATCGCGACAGCATCCGAGCGCGCGACAGCGATCATGTGCGCGGAAGCCGTGCCTTGGCGCTGCCACCGATCGCTCGTCGCCGACGCGCTCAGCGCGCGCGGGATTGAAGTGGAGCACATCCTGAGCGCGACCAGCGGAAAGCCGCATTCGATGACACCGTTCGCGAAGGTCAAGAAGGAAAAAGTGACCTATCCCGGCCTGCTCGGCTAAATCTCTCAGCGTGGAGCCAGACGCTTCATCAAACCCGAGACAGCGTTCATCTGCCCGTCGCTCAGCTTGGCGGATTCGGAGGCATAGGCAGCCTTGGCCTCCTCCGATCCGTTGTCAGCCGCAAGTTGCAGCCACGCGAGAGCCTCGACGTAGTCGCGGTCTGAGCGGTTGGGCGCGTTGAGCAACGACGACGCAAGGCGGTACTGGCAGACTTTCAGGCCGCGGCTGGCGCACAGACGGAAGTAGTGGCGCGAACGCCCGGGATCGGCCGCGACGTCCATCGCTTTTTCATACCGGACACCCAGATCGACGTCGGCTTCCAGGCTGCCGAGCGCAGCGGCATGCCGCATTTTATCGAGCCCGGCTTCCACATTTTTGGCGACGCCGTCTCCGGCGGCCTGGCGCGCGGCGATGCGATAGATCGCGGGACCGTAATTCTTCGCCGCCGCCTTTTCCATCAGCGCCCAGCCGTCTTCGGGATTCCTGGCGACGTGTTCGCCGGCAATTTCGAACGATCCGAATCGCGTCATCGCGGGCGGGAATTTTTCCTTCGCCAGAGCCTCTATTTCTTTTACGGCATGGTCGATGAGTTTGGGGTTGGGGCTTTTGAGTCCCGCGAGCGCCTCATTGAAGCGAGTGCGACGCCGTTCGAATTTCTGGTCGAAGCTGACACCCTGGAACCGGAAATTCACCTCGATCGTGGCGATGACCGGCACCGGCTTCCCGTCCTTCATTCCGGGCGCGAATCTCCACCTCTGCACCGCTCCCTGCGCGGCCTCGTCGAGGCCGAATCCGAGCGGACTGAGCACGCGGATGTTTTCAGCGAGACCCCGCCGGCTCACGACAACCTCGAGCACCACGGTTCCCTGGACCTGTTCGGCCCGTGCGTCCGGCGAGTAGGTGGGCTCAACCTTGCTCAACACGCGCGGCGGCGTTACGCCATTTCCAACCGTGAGCGGTCGATCGTCGTCCGACGTCTGGCCGGCGAGTTGTGCGATGGCCGCAGACAGGAGTGCGGTGAAGATAATCGCGCGCATTGATTACTGCGGCACCGGCGCGTAATATCCGTGCCGCGCGCGCACGATCAAATCCTTGCGGCCCCGAACCTTTACGTCCACCGGATGATACAGGCCATCCGTTTTGAGCGGCTCCGGACGATACAAAACGTTGTACTGATGGCGCAGCTCATTGGCGATATTTTCGAACGACTGGGACAGGTCCTGCGCCTTGAACGGGAAAAACTCGAGGCCGCCGGTCTGCTCGGCAAAATATTTCAGAATCTTGTCGCCGTCCGTATCGATGCCCGAACGGTTGGTCGAAATCGCATAGATCACCGTGTCGGCCTTGTGCGCCATTTCGAGCGCCTGGTCGCGCGTGTAGCGGCTCTGATTATCCTCGCCGTCGGTTAGAATCACCATCGCGCGGCGGAATTTGAAGCGCGGCTGATCCTGCATCAGCTTGTCGCGGCAGGCGAAAAAAATCGCGTCGTACAGCGAGGTTCCTCCGCCGGGACGCAGGCTGTGGATGGCCGCGTTCAGCTTATCGACGTCGCCGGTGAGATCGGCCACCAGCTCCGGCGCGGTGTCGAAGCTCACGATGATGGCGCGATCCTCCTTGGGCCGGATCACGGTGTTGATGAAATCGGTGGCGGCTTCCTGCTGGAAGCGAAAGCGGTCGCGAATGCTGTTGCTCGTGTCGATGAGGATCGCCAGGCGCAGCGGAAGATCGGTTTCCGCGGTGAATTCGATGATCTTTTGGGAGCGCTTGCTCTCGAGAACCTCGAAATCGTCCTTGGAGAGATCCGTGACGAAGCGGCCTTTCTTGTCGGAAACCGTGAACAGAAGCTGCACGCGCGTGACATCGACGCTCAGCCGGGTCCCCGTGTCTTCGCCTTCGGCCGGCGGCTGCTTGGTTTCCTGAGCGAAAACAAACGCGCTCATGACCGCGAAAAGTGCTGCGTATTTCATGACGTTTCCTTGATTATAGTGAGTCCAGCGAGCCACTGCGTCAGTTCGACGGGGATGGGAGATTCGATTTCGATGCGCTCGCCGGTGGCCGGACTCCGGAACGCGATGCGCCACGCGTGCAGAAAAATCCGCGGGCCCGCCTTGGCGCCATATAGACGATCGCCCGCAAGGGGATGACCGATCGCCGCGAAATGGGCGCGAATCTGATGTGTCCGTCCCGTGCCGATTCGGACTTGAAGATAAGTGAATCCATCGAAGCGGTCGATTACGCGATATTCGGTGAGCGCTTCACGCCCGCGGGCGAGCCGCGCCGTCATGCGCGTCCTGCGCGCGGGATCGCGGGCGATGGGATTCGTGATGCGTCCGGCATCGCTCGCCACGCGGCCCTCGACCAGCGCCAGATAAGTCTTTTCTACGGTCCTGCCAGAAAACTGGGCGGCGAGGGCGCGATGCGCCGAATCGGTTCGCGCCACGAGCAGAACGCCGCTGGTTCCACGATCCAGCCGGTGCACAATTCCCGGACGCAGCTCGCCTCCCACTTGCGACAGCGATCCGAAATGGTGCACCAGCCGGTTCACCAGCGTCCCGGAATGCGCCCCGGCTCCGGCGTGCACCACCAGGCCCGCGGGTTTATTGATCGCGATCACGGCCGCGTCTTCATACAAAATGTCGATCGGCAAATTTTCCGGCGCGGCTCTCAACGGAGCAGGCTCGGCGGGCGAGACTTCGACGGTTTCGCCGCCGCGCAGCAGCGCAGATGCTTTCGCGGGCTCTCCGTTCACCAGCACACGCCCCGATTTGATCCAGCTCTGAATCCGCACGCGGCTGAAATGGGCGAATTGCGACTGTAAATAATGATCGAGACGCTCGCCCGCGTCGGCGGGTGTGGGGGAAAAGACCGGCAAAGTAAATGATAACCGGGAAGTGGGAATTGGGAAGTCGGAAGTGGAACGCCGACCCACTCCCCGCTCCCGCTACAATATCTCCCTATGGACCCTTCAGGACATGCAGCAATCATCACCGGCGGCGGCTCGGGCTTGGGCGCGCAAACCGCCATTCGATTGAGCGAAGCGGGCGCGAAGGTCGCGATCGTAGATTTGAATATCGACGGAGCGCGCGAAATCGCTTCGCGCTGCGGCGGAATCGCGATTCAGTGCGACGTCGGCAATGCCGAATCCGGCGCGGCGGCCGTCGCCGAGGCGCGAGCGAAACATGGAAACGCGCGCATTCTGGTCAACTGCGCGGGAATCGGCCTGGGAAGACGCATCGTCGGCAAAGAAGGACCGATGCCGCTTGAAGATTTCTCGCGCGTGATTCAAACCAACCTGATCGGCACGTTTAATATGATGCGCCTGGCGGCGGCGGACATGACCACGCTCGCACCGCTCGACGATGGCGAGCGCGGGGTGATCGTCTCCACCGCGTCCATCGCCGCGTTCGAAGGCCAGATCGGACAGGCCGCCTATTCCGCGTCGAAGGGCGGCATCGTCGCGCTCACCATGCCGGCCGCGCGCGAGCTCGCGCAGTTCGGAATTCGCGTGATGACCATCGCCCCGGGTCTATTCTTGACGCCGCTGCTCAAGAAACTTCCCGAAGAGATCCAGGCGAGCCTAGGCGCGTCCGTCCCGTTTCCGAAACGCCTGGGCGATCCCGGCGAATTCGCCGCGCTGGTTCTGCACTGCATCCGGAATCCCTATCTGAACGGCGAAGTGATCCGGCTGGACGCGTCTCTACGCATGGCGCCCAAGTAATATGGGACAGCCGGTCATTCTTTTGCCGGCTTGTCAGAGTCGTTCAAGCCCGCGCGCGAGACCGCCAGCAGGACGGCTGTCCCACTATCGCACCACGCCCGCCATGGGACTGCTCGCCGACGCGTACAGTTTTTTCGGCATTCTCCCCGCGAGAAACGCGCCGCGTCCGGCTTCGACAGCCAGCTTCATCGCGTGAGCCATCATCGCCGCATCTTCCGCCTCCGCGATGGCGGTGTTCATCAACAGCCCGTCGTAGCCGAGCTCCATCGCGATGGTTGCATCCGACGCCGTTCCCACGCCCGCATCGACGATCAGCGGAACCTCCGTAATCATTTCGCGCAGGATGCGGAGATTGGTCGTGTTCTGAATTCCCAGGCCGCTTCCGATCGGCGCGGCCATTGGCATCACCGCCGCCGCTCCCGCATCGATCAGCCGCCGGGCGTTGACCAGATCGTCGCTGGTATACGGCAACACCACGAATCCTTCCTTCACCAGCACTCGTGTCGCTTCGAGCAGGCCCTGGTTATCGGGAAACAGCGTGGCCTGATCGCCGATCACCTCCAGCTTCACCCAGTGCGAAAGACCCACTTCGCGAGCCAGGCGCGCAGTGCGGACGGCTTCATCGGCGGTGTAGCAACCCGCGGTGTTGGGGAGCAGAAAGAATTTCGAGCGGTCGATGTAATCGAGCAGCGATTCTTTGGAGCGGTCTGTCAGGTTCACGCGGCGGACCGCGACGGTGACAACTTCGGCTCCCGACGCTTCGTGGCAGCGCGCCATTTCCGGAAAACTGCGATATTTCCCGGTGCCGACCAGCAGGCGCGATCGAAAATCGCGGCTGGCGATGCTGAACATGTCCATGAACCTATTTTAGGACTGGACGCCGCGCCCGGCTCGCGCGATCCGGCGTCGTCAGATTGCGGCGCGCTTGGCCGCCGGATTCATCGCCACGATGTTGGGAAGGCGCCGTTCGCCGTGCGCTTTCCTGGGCGCCGGCACCGCGCTCGCTTCGTACACGCTCTTGATGATGTTCGCCATATTGTCGAGCATCGCGGAGCGGCGCGCTCCGGGGCAGGCGAGCTGCGGCGCGCTGCAATCCATGGTCATCAGCCGGTGCGCCGCGATGTATGCGGCCCGTTCGATTTGTCGTGCGTTCATACTACTCCCTCCAGGCTGTGAAGAGTTTGTGGTTCGTACTGCTTTTCGGATCGCCGGCAGATCTGCGCGTTTTCGAGGAACAGATACTCGATCCCCGTGCGAAGAAACGTCTCGACCGCTTCGTGCGGGGTGTTCACGATCGGTTGACCTTTCACATTGAAGCTGGTGTTCAGGACCATTTCGCGCCCGGTGAAGCGCCCGACGGCGCGCAGCAGAGCGTGAAATTCGGGATTGTCCCCGGCCGAAACGGTTTGCACGCGCGCCGAGCCGTTGACGTGCGTAATCGCGGGGAGCTGGCTGCGATAGCGCTCGCGCACATCGACCGTCGCGATCATGTAGGGGTAAGAGGCGAGCGGCGCGGCGTCGAACCAGCGGCTGACCTCTTCAACGGTGACGGCGGGCGCGAAAGGCCGGAACGCCTCGCGCATTTTCACCATCGCATTGATGCGATCGCGCATTTCCGGCCGCGAAGGATCGGCCAGGATGCTGCGATTACCCAGGGCGCGCGGGCCGAACTCCATCCGCCCGCGGTACCACGCGATGACGCGGCCGTCCGCGATCAGCCGCGCGGCGGCGGCGCAAGCCTGTTCGAGCGTCGCATGACAGTGAACCTCGAGATCCGCTGCCGCGCAGGTGATCGAATGCGCGGGACCGAGAAACGGAGCCGGCATGCGCGCCTTGCGAACCTCGCCCGCAAGCGCCGCGCGATACAGCGCCGCACCGAGCGCCGCGCCGTCGTCGCCCGCGGCCGGCTGGATGTAAATTTCATCAAAAAGACCCGAGCGCATCAGCCGTCCGTTGGCCGTGCAGTTGAGCGCGACGCCGCCCGAGAGCGCGAGATTTCGCAGGCCCGTGGTTTTCGCGAAGCTGCCGCACAGGTGCAGCATCGCGCGATCCAGGCATTCCTGCAAAGCCGCGGCGATGTCGCGATGGACATCCTCGATTTCGCCGTCGGGACGCCGTTCGGGCGCAAGATTCCGCGCCAAGTGCAGCCGCGTCGCGGTGTAGCGCTCGCGCTCCTCGCGTGTCCGGTTCAGACGCAGCGCGGGAATGCGGATCGATCCCTCCGGAGTGAGCTGCACGGCTTGTTCGAAGAACGCCCGAAAGCGGGTGGGGTCGCCATACGGCGCAAGACCCATGATCTTGTATTCATCCGAATTGAAATCGAATCCGAGATGCAGCGTCACCAGCGAATACAGAATTCCGATCGAATCGTTGGCCGAAATTTCGTGAATTTTTTCGAGCTTTCCGCCGCGCGCGCGATACACCGTCGCGCTCTGCGTTTCGCCCATCCCGTCGACCACGATCGCCAGGCACTGGTCCCATCCGGAGGTGAAGTACGCGCTTGCGGCGTGAGCCAGGTGGTGATTCAGATGATGCACGCGTTGGGGCGGGAAACAGGGAAGGTCGCGGTCGATCAGCCGCAGCAGCGCCTGTCGCGAAAAGACATTTTCGTAAAGATCCGTGCTGACGGGATCGAGGGAAAAAACTTTCCGATGCGGCGAATAATCGAACGCGTGAACGATTTCGTCAACGTCCTCGATCGCCAGGCCCGCTTGGGCGAGGCAATAACGGATCGCGCGAATGGGAAAATGCGCGCTGTGCTTTCTGCGGTCGAAGCGCTCCTCGGCGGCGGCGGCGGCAATTTTTCCGTCGACGATCAGCGCAGCGGCCGCGTCGTGCCCTTGCGAGATGCGATACTCGCGCTCATCGAGCCCGGGCCAGTGAGCCTTCTTGAAAGGAACCGAATTTTCGAAGCCGCTGATGCCGAGCAGATTCATAGATTATTTTGCGGCGAATTCCGGCTGCTGCCTGGCCACCAGCGCCGCGATGGTCGAGATCGAGCGGAGATCCTCGATTTCGATCTCGTCCAGGGCGATCGGCACGCCGAATTTTTCTTCGAGATGCACCAGCAGCTGGATCAGCGCGAGCGAATCGAGCAGGGCCGAGCCGAGCAGGTCGGTTTCAGGCGAACCCACTTCGATGAACAACTTCGCGGCGAGCAGATTCCGCACTTCGCTGATGGTGTCGTTGGGCAACACGTTTTCCTGGCTCCCTTGGTTCAATCCTCACCTCGCCGCCGCGGCCTGTTCGATGAATTTCTGTTTGATCGCGGTGCGCGCGACTTTGCCATTTCCGTTCAGCGGCAGATGATCGAGCGCGATCCAACGCGTAGGCAGCATGTAGTTGGGCAGGTTTCTCGCGAGCGCGCGGCGTAGCGCGGGCGGAGAGACTTCGAGGCCCGGCGTAGCGACAAACGCACAGCAGATGGCGACGCCTTCGAACCCTGCGCTGTCGACGGCAACCACCGCGGCGTCGCGGATTCCGCGAATCGCGTGAAGGGCAGCTTCGATTTCGCCGAGCTCGATGCGATAGCCGCGGCTCTTGATTTGCGTGTCCGCCCGGCCCAACAGATACAGCATGCCATCCGGGCCGATGCGCGCCAGGTCGCCGGTTTTGTAGATTCGCTCCCCGTTGTGATCGAGGAACACGCACGCCGTTTTTTCGGGATCGCGCCAGTAGCCGGGACTTAGGCCGACGCCGGCGATGTACAGGTCTCCGGGTTGGCCCGCCGGAGCGGGCCGCAACTGGTCGTCAAGCACCAGCAGCTTTTCGCCCACGCAGGGCGCGCCGATGGGGATCTCATCGGTACCGCGCTCGGGCCGGCGCCGAACGTGATAATAGCTGCTCGCGATGGTCGTTTCGGTCGGCCCGTACAGGTTGACGAATTTCGCGTGGGGCACGCGCTCCATCCAGTACATGAGCGCAGGCGTGGGGAACTTCTCGCCGCACCACAGCAGGCGCTTGAGCGACGGAAAATCGTTCGGCCGCACCGCGTCCGCTTTGGCCATGTGATGGAGAATGGTGGGAACCGAAAACCACTGCGTCAATTGTGAGGAACGGATGAAATCGGCCAGGCGGTGGGGAAGCAAGCTCATTTCAGGCGAAAGCAGGTGCAGCTCCGCACCGGTCGAAATGGTTCCATAGATATCGAACGTGGACAGGTCGAAATGCAGCGGCGGATGTCCGGAAATGCGCTCGCCCGGTCCTGTTCCGAAATAGGCGCGCGCCCAATCGATGAAATCGAGAACGCTGGAATGCGTGATCACCACGCCTTTCGGCATTCCCGTGGAACCGGAGGTGAAAAGAATATGCGCGGGATCGGATTCGGTGTTGCGCGAATCGGCCGGCGCCGCGGATCCGGCCAGGACTTCCTCCCACGTCACGTTCGCCGCGAGCCCCTGGTCGAGCGCGCAGCGGCGCGTTTCAGCCGGAAGATGGCCGGCGGCGGCCAGTTCCTTTAGAAGCGGCTCCGTCGCGCGCGAAAACAGGATCGCGCGCGGCTCGCACTGTTCGATGATGCGCGCCAGGCGCGCCGCGGGACTGGTCGTATCCAGCGGAACGTAGGCGCAATCGGCTTTGAGCGCGCCGAAAATCCCTACAATCGCTTTTTCAGATTTGGGAACCAGCAGCGCCACCCGGTCGCCGCGCGTTGCCCCTGCGCGTGCCAGGGCGCGCGCCAGCCGATTGCTCAAATTTTCCAGTTCCGCGTAGGTCAGCGCGCGATTCCGAAACACCACGGCGCGCTCGTCGGGGCGGCGTTCAGCTTGCGTGCGCAGCAAATCCTGAAGCCGCCGCGTCATGGAACGTCCGCTCCAGCAGCCTGCCTGAACACGGCGCGGATATGATCGAATTCCTCTTGCGCGGCGGGAATGTCCAGAATGAAAGTGCCATATCCTCCGGCGATATAGCGTGCGAGCTCCGCCGCGACCGTGTCGTAATCTCCCACCAGGTAGGGGCAATTGGTCTGATAATTTTCGAAGGGATGCAGCCAGTAAGCGCCGCGCCCGTCCGCCGAATTTCCCAGTTCTGAGAGGCGCTTGTGCCAGGTCGAATCGGAAATTTTCGTCGCCAGCTGGCGCGTAAGCTGGCCCTTGCGATCTTCAGGAAAGCGCGCCTCGGCCACGTTCCACGCCTCCTGGCCGGTCTCTCGCGCGACGATTCCGATGCGGATTCCGCACGCTTGCGAGGGATCCGCCGCGGCCGCGCACTGTTCCGGTGGTTCCGGGTACTTCACCGCGATCGCGCCCATCTCCCGCGCCGCGCGCATTCCCGCTTCCGACGATCCGGAAACCAGAACTCCCGGAATGAGCGCCGGGTCCATCCGCGGGTTCAACTGGAGATTGCGGACACGGTAGAATTCGCCCTCGAAGGTGACCGGCGCGCGGCTCTCCAGAAGCCGGAGCATGATCAGCGTATACTCCACCAGCCGTTTGTAGCGGCCATCATGCGGTGTCTGATCGTTCAGCGCGAGAAGATCGTTCTTGAATCCGCCGGCAACCATGTTGAAAAAAATCCGGCGTTCGTAAAAAAAGCCGATGGTCGCCGCCATTTTCGCGGCGGAATAGGGATGCATGTACGCCGGCTGCACCGCGACCAGCGGAGCAAGCAAGCCGGTGTTTTCCACCACCACCTGCGCGACCATCCACGGGTCCACCAGCGTGTTGTCGGTGTAAATCAACATCCCGGTGCAGCCTGCCCGTTCGCTCCAGCGCGAAACCTGCTTTACGCGATCGAGATAATTCTCCGGGTGCGTCAGGGATGAAGGGCAGGTCGAAAAAATCTGCAAGCGGCCGCGCGCCGCCGTTGTGTTGGCCGTCACGCCGCTTTCCGTTGCCCGCACCGGATTTGATGACATGTCCCCCCGACCTCGATCGAACGAATTGTTCGCGCATTGCGGGGTGCACGGCGCGTTCCAACCGTGCGTCGAGACGTAACCCTTAGTCAGCAAAGTGGCGGCAGATCGAGCGTGTCAGACAAAGGAGCAGCGCAATTCCATCTAACAGAACTCAGTTTCCGATGAGGCCCGCGAAAACGTCCAGTATCTCGCAGGAATTATGTCAGGGAGAAGTTGTAACTTGACGCGGAAGGCGGCCTACGCTTCCACCAGCCGCTTGCGAATCGCGTAACGTATCAACTCGCTGCGATCATGCAGGTCGAGCTTGCGCATCAGATTGTATTTGTGCGCCTCCACCGTTTTCACGCTCAGATTCAGGCGCCGCGCGATATCTTTTAACGCCACACCCTCGGCGAGCAGCACCAGGATCTCGCGCTCGCGATCGCTCAGCAGGTCGTAGCTCGACTTCGGCTCGCTCGGATTGGCGATGAACTGGCGAACCACGCTGGTGAGCACGCGCGGGCTCATGTACTGCTGGCCGCGGCTTACGGCCTGGATCGCGTAGGTGAGCTGCGCGGGCGGCGAATCCTTGAGAATATAGCCGGAGGCTCCGGCGTCGAGACATCGCGCGACCAGATCCTCGTCGTCGTACACGCTCAGGATCAGAACTTTTACGTCGGGGCGCTCTTTCTTGATGCGCCGCGTGGCATCGAACCCCTTAAGCACCGGCATGGAGATATCCATCAGCGCGACATCGGGATTCAGCTTGGCCGCGCGCTCCACGGCTTCCTTGCCGTCCTCCGCTTCTCCCACCACTTCGAACTCCGGATTCGAGGCCAGGATGGTTTTCACGCCCTCTCGAAACAGCGCGTGATCGTCGCAAATCAAGACCCGGATCTTTTTCGGCATAGCCCTTATTCCTCCGCCGGCGCGGTGAGCGGCAGATCGACCTCAATCCGCGTGCCGTGCTTTTTTTGCGAACCGGCCGCGCGTTTGGACTCGACGTGGATGCGTCCGCCCAACACTTGCACCCGCTCACGCATCGAGGTCAGGCCGAATGACCGCCGCCCCGGCCGCTGCGTCGTATCGAAACCGACGCCGTCGTCTTCAACCACCATGATAAGCACAGAATCCTCCATGCTTCCAAGGGAAACGCGAACATTTTTCGCGTGCGCATGTTTCAGAACGTTCGACAGCGCGCCCTGCAACA
>JASHWA010000584.1 GCA_030044325.1 Bryobacteraceae bacterium | reverse complement strand
CCCCAATACCCGATACCTATTTTTCCACCGGCAATCCCGCGGCGTTCCACGCCCGCCAGCCGCCGTCGAGCGAAATCGGATGTTTGTAGCCCATCTTCTGAAGCGCGTCGGCGACCAGAGCGGAGCGGAATCCGCCGCCGCAATACAGGACCATGGTCTTCGACTTGTCGGGGATTTTCGATTCGATATCGCGCTCGATAATTCCCTTACCCAGATGAATCGCGCCCGCGGCGTGGCCCGCGGCCCATTCGTTGTCTTCGCGAACATCGATTAAAACGTGGCCGTCTCTGGGCATCTTCTGATACGCGTCGATATTGATTTCCTTCACGCGGGATTTCGCGTCGTCCACCAGCACGAGAAATGCCGGATTGTGGTGCTTGTGCGGGGTCATTTTACTCTCCGGATGCGGGCGCCAACGCCCTTGAGTTTCGCCTCGATTTTCTCATAGCCCCGGTCGATGTGGTAAACGCGGTCGATGACGGTTTCGCCTTTGGCGGCCAGCGCGGCGAGCACCAGCGAGGCACTGGCGCGCAAATCGCTCGCGATCACCTGCGCGCCGGACAGCCGAGTCGCGCCGGCCACGATCGCCTGGCGGCCGTCGAGACGGATGTTGGCGCCCATGCGCGCCAGCTCCAGCGCGTGCATGAACCGATTTTCGAAAATTGTCTCGGTAATAATCGAAATTCCTTCGGATTGTGTCATTAATGCCATGAATTGCGCCTGTAAATCGGTGGCAAATCCGGGATGTTCTTCGGTTTTGACATCCACGCTTTTGAGTTTTCTCGCGCGGATGCGCAGCGAATCGGGAGACGGCTCGGTCACGTGCGCGCCGGCTTGGGTCAGCTTTTCGACGAGCGCGCGCAAATGATCCGGCGCACAGCGTGTGACCGTCACGTCGCCGTGCGTGATCGCGCCGGCGACCAGAAATGTTCCGGCCTCGATCCGGTCCGGGATGATGGAGTGTTCGGCGCCGTGCAGCTTTTCGACGCCCTCAATGCGGATGGTCGAGGTGCCCGCGCCCTCGATCGACGCGCCCATTTTATTGAGCAGCGCGGCGACGTCCACCACTTCCGGCTCGCGCGCGGCGTTCTCAATGATGGTTTCCCCGCGCGCGACGACAGCCGCCATCATCACGTCCTCGGTGCCGGTGACGCTGATGCGATCGAAGGTGAACGGCGCGCCTTCCAGGCCGTTGGGAGCTACGGCCTCGATGTATCCGCGGTCCTGGCTGACCTGCGCGCCCAGGCGCTCCAGGCCGGCCAGGTGCAGATTGATGGGCCGGGCCCCGATGGCGCATCCGCCTGGGAGCGAAACGCGCGCGCGCCCGCAGCGCGCTACCAGAGGCCCCAGCACCAGACTCGATGCGCGCATAGTTTTGACCAGATCGTAGGGAGCTTCCGGACGCTTGATTTTGGCCGCTTCGACGGTCACGGAGCCGTCCGCGACGGTCACGCGCGCGCCGATATGGGCGAGCAGTTTTTGCATCGTCGCGATATCCCGCACGGGCGGAATGCGGCCGAGCGCAACCCGCTCCGAGGTCAAAAGACACGCGGCGAGCGACGGCAGCGCCGAATTTTTCGCGCCGCCGACGGCGATTTCGCCCTCGAGCGGCTTACCGCCGCGAATCATAAAACTGTCCACTTATTTAAGCGCCTCCGCAATCCTGCCGCGCGCCGCCGCGAGCAGTTTTTCCGCTTCTTGGCGGCCGATATTTTTCTTTTCCATGACGATGGCGGTCCGCACGCTGCGGCCGGCCGCGTCGAGCAGCTCCGCGGCGCGCTCATAGCTCACTTCGGCCGCCTGCGCGATGATGCGCCGTGCGCGATCCTCCAGTTTTCGATTTGACGGCTGCACGTTCACCATCAGATTCCCATAAACGTGGCCCATCCGGACCATCGCGGCCGTGCTGATCATATTGAGAACCATTTTCGTCGCGGTTCCGGCGCGAAGGCGCGTCGAACCGGCGATCACCTCGGGACCGGGGACGACTTCGATCGGGTAATCGACGACGCGCGAAAGCTCGGATTGCGGAGTGCAGCTCAATCCGACGGTGACTGCGCCCATCTCGCGAGCCTTTGCGACCGCCCCAAGCACATAAGGAGTGCGCCCGCTCGCGCTGACTCCCATGAGTACGTCAGTTCTTGCGAATCGCGCGGTCAGCAAATCGGCCGCGCCGGCTCCCGCGTCGTCTTCGCTTGCTTCGGAAGCGCGGCTGAGCGCTGTTTCGCCGCCTGCGATCATCGCGCGAATCAGATCCGGAGAGATGCCGAACGTCGGTGGGCACTCGGCCGCGTCGAGAACGGCAAGCCTTCCGCTGGTGCCGGCGCCGATGTATGCCAGCCGGCCATGGTTTTCAAGTGCAGCCACGATCGGGTCCACCGCACGCGCGATTTCCGGAAGCGAGCGGGCAACACAAGCGGCGATCTCGGAATCGGCCGAGTTCATGAGCGCCAGCAACTGGGGCGTAGTCATCGAATCCAGATGGCGCGACCCGGCCAACGTCTGTTCTGTTCGAAGCCCGTCGAAAGTGGGCATGAATCTGTATTGTAGCCATCGCCGCCACGCCTTAACTGCGATTTCGGCATGACGGTTACAAGTCTAAGGCAAGGGCCCTAGCACGTACCGGTACTTTTTGGGCCAAAGTTCCATCCAATTAGCGTTATAAATGACTGAAAGAATAAGGTTTCCAGATTTTGAACAAGGGCGGGCTTCAATTTCGACGCCGAGTAGGGAGAACCCCGAATTAGTGCTTGACAGGGTTTGGGGGCAACAATATACTGTTGTGGTACCGGAACGTTAACTATCGGGTTGTACGGGAGCGTTCTGGGAAGGGATTCGAAGACAGGAGTCGGAGGGGAAACGATGAAAAAACTTCTAATATTGGCGGTCGCTGCGAGCCTATCGGCTGGAGTTGCGTTGGCATCCGAGGTTGAATGCGCGACCGGCACGGATACGTCGTTCGGAGACGGTGCAACCTTTGTGCTGAGCGGAAGCTGCACGGTCGGTGGTGTGACGTTCTCGAACTTTGAAATCTACGGCGCGACGGGTTTCACTGGCGAGAGCAACAGCTTCGGAATGACCGTTTATGTCGACACCACAACAGGTGGTCTGGACTTTGAAGACAACGGCCTTACCTCTTTACAAGACATCCACTTAACCTTCCAGGGCTCGCCGGGCATTACGGAAGAGACCTTGATCGCAGGAGTTGGAAGCACGATCAGCGAAGGGATCTGCGGCTCGTCGTTCAACATCGTCAACGGAACCAGTGCCTGCGGATCTGACTTGCTGAATACGTCGATCCTGACCGCAACCAACGGCGGCTCATCTTCCAGCCAAGTCACTTACGCTCCCACAGATTACTTCTACAAGGACATCGGGGGCGGCAGCGAGTTCAGTGAGATTGCTGCTCCGGAGCCGATGACCCTGTCCCTGATGGGCTTCGGGCTGCTCGGCTTGGGGATCGCGGGACGCCGGCTGCGCCGCAAGTAGCTCTCGATCGAAGGTTTTAAGACTCACGGGCTGGAAACTCGTTTTCCGGCCCGTTTGCTTTTTACGCACACGAAACAAAGAGCGCGCCCCTTTCGGAGCGCGCTCTTTGTTTCTGATCAAATCCGGTTGACTCAGGCGCTAAAGGAACTACCGCAACCGCAGGTGGACTTCACGTTCGGGTTATTGAATTTAAACCCTGACCCCTCAAGCGTCTCCACGAAATCGACCTCGGCGCCATCCAGATACAGCAGGCTGGCCTGATCCACGTACACTTTCAGCCCGTCGAAACTGTAAGTCTTGTCGAGCAGTCCGGGGCTGTTCTCGAAAGCCATCGAGTAGCTGAATCCCGAGCATCCTCCGCCCACCACGGCGATCCGCAGTCCCGCCGGCTTCGGCTCCTGGGTATCGAGGATCTCCTTTACCTTGCTCACCGCAGTTTCTGTCAACTGGACCATTTGTATCCCTCTCGTTTCCAATTGTACTATGAGGGCGTGGAATATGCCAGGAGTGCGCTTGGCAAAGACACGTGGAGAGGACGTGTTATGTTGAAAATTGCCTGGGAACGGTTTCACCCCGGGCGCTTACCCGGTTCGACCTGCCCGGGCCATGGGAATGCGTGAAACCCCGGCACGGCTGCTTGCGTCGAGAGATGTAGCTTTATGAGCAGCTTGATTGGCGCGCTTCCCATTCCGGCAGTTGGTGAAAGGGTCCGGGATGGGGCCCGGGAAAAGACCGGCAAAATCCGCGTGGATCACAAGAACAGCGAAGAAGCCGCTTTAGTCCGGCGAGTCCAGGCGCGCGACGAAATGGCGTTTCGAGAGATCGTGGAGCGCTATCAGGCCAAGGTCTTCTCGATCATCTATGGAATCCTGCGCAACCACAACGATGCCGAAGACATCGCGCAGCAGGTGTTCTCCAAGGTCTATTTTTCCATTCGCAATTTCGATTTTCGCAGCTCCCTGCTGACCTGGATCTACAAAATCACGGTCAACGAATGCTACGATTATCTGCGCAAGAAGCGGGTTCGCAAGCTGGTCTACGAAAGCGATTTTTCAGAAGAAGACGCGGTGCGGATGGAAGCTTCCGACCCGGCGATCGATCCCACGGTTCCCGTGGACCGGAAGCTGGCGCAACAGGACCTGGTGATGAAGCTGCTCGACCGCGTATCGGAAGAAGACCGGACGTTGATTCTGCTCAAGGAGGTGGAGGGACATTCGGTGGAAGAACTGGCCGCGATGACCGGTTTGAATGAGAATACAATCAAGGTGAAGTTGTTTCGCACCCGGCAGAAATTGGTAAAAGCGGCGCAGCGGTTGAACCGCCCGCGCCCGTTCGGCAAAGAGCGGTAGTTTCGAGGCAGTGTCGGAAGGAAAACAGCGGGCGATCAAGACCCGCGAATGAGCTGAAGTTGGCAATTGACTGAGGGAAGGAAACCATGCATCGCTCGATTCGGGAAAACCTGGAAGAGGTGCTTGCGCGGCCCCAGGCCGAGGGTACCATTCAGGAACATTTGAGAGATTGTCAGGAATGCAGCGGCGAAGTGGGGGTCATGCGTGAGCAGGCCCGGCTGCTGCGCAGTTTGCGCGCGGAAACGGAACCGAGGCCGGGATTCTACGCGCGCGTGATGGAGCGCATCGAAGCGCAGGGCCCGGTGTCGATCTGGAGCGTGTTCGGGGAATCGGCATTCAGCCGCAATATCGCAGCCGCTTCGATGGTGCTGGCTCTCGCCGCGGGAGCTTACCTGGTAACCGTGGAGCGGGCCGAGCACAATGCCGCGCGCACTAATGGTTCCGCGCTCGTGTGGAATTATTCGGGTGCGCCGGACCGCGCCGACGTCCTGGTGAACCTGGTCACCTACCAGGAGCAGTAACGGATGACGGTGGCGGCCGAGCGGGCGCCGTGGATGAATCCGCGCATTCTCACGACGCTGTTGCTGGTGTTCCTCGCAGGTGCGGCGACGGGTGCGTTGTCGATGCACATGCTCCGCCATGCGGCGCCCGCGAGCGAGCAGCAGAATCGCCAGGCGGTGCTCAACCGCTTCAAGACGGAGCTCGATCTGGACGGCGCTCAAGTGCAGAAACTGTCGCTCCTGCTGGACGATTACAGCCAGTATTACGAGAGCCTGCAGGAGCAGCTCGACGATCTGCGCGCCACCGGCAAGACGCGCATCATGCAGATCCTCAAGCCGGAGCAGCGCGTGAAGTTCGAGCGCATGATGAACGACCTCGCTCCTCAGCTTGCCGCTCCCACGCAGTAAGCCGGTGACGCATTATCAGGCGGACCTTGCCTACATCCATTCGGTCGCGTTCGAGGACTTGGCGCGGGGCGCGGCGCCTGAAATCCTGCGCAGGCTCCGCGCGGCGAAAAACGCGGTCAGGCGGGTGCTCGACGTAGGCTGCGGAGCCGGACCGCTCAGCGCGATCCTCGCGCGTGAGGGGTTCGAGGTCACCGGGATCGATTCGTCCGCGGAACTCATCGCGATGGCGCAGCAGAACGCTCCTTCTGCGCGATTCATTCACGGCTCGATCTACG
>JASHWA010000583.1 GCA_030044325.1 Bryobacteraceae bacterium | reverse complement strand
CGCTCGCCCGATCGCATCTTGCGCCCCGGCCGCACCAGCGCTTCCCAGGTGAGCGCGTCGGCCGAAATCTGCCTGGTTAGGAAAATCTCCACGCGCCCGCCCGTTCCATGCGCGCGCGTCCCATACAGCCGCGAGGGGAACACGCGCGAATCGTTCAGCACGATGCAATCGCCCGCTCGAACGAACTCCGGAAACTCCCGAAACACGCGATCCTGCCAGGTTCCCGCGCCGCGATCGACCACCAGCATCCGCGCTCCGGCGCGGTCTTCAAGCGGCTGCTGCGCGATCAATTCTTCCGGCAGGCGATAATCGAAATCGGAGAGCTGCAACCTTTATTATGTTGTTACGATGGCCGGCGAGGCGCGCCAGTAATGGAGCGCGTTGGGCGAGAACCGTGTCCTCTTCTTCAAATCACGTATGAGAATCCTCGGCATCGAATCCTCCTGCGATGAAACCGCGGCCGCCGTGGTCGAGGACGGCTCGCGCATTCTCTCGAGCATCATCTCCTCCCAGATGTCCACGCATTCCAAATACGGCGGCGTGGTCCCCGAGCTCGCCTCGCGCGAGCACCTCCGCGCCATCGTTCCCGTAGTCCGCCTCGCGCTCGAACAGTCCGCAACTCGCCTCCAGGATCTCGCCGCCATCGCCGTCACCCAGGGACCCGGCCTGGTCGGCTCGCTCCTGGTCGGCATGACCTACGCGAAATCGCTCGCGCTGGTCCAAAAAATCCCCCTGATCGCCGTCAATCACATCGAGGGACACATCCACGCCGTGGTGAGCCAGAACGCCGTCGAGTTTCCTGCGCTCGCGCTGGTGGTGAGCGGCGGCCACACGCATCTCTTTGAATTACGCGCCGGGCTGAGCTATCGCCTGCTCGGAAAGACGCGCGACGACGCGGCGGGCGAGGCCTTCGACAAGGTCGCCAAGCTCCTCGGCTTCGGCTATCCGGGAGGTCCCGTAATCGATCGCCTCGCCCCCTTCGGCGACCCGCGCGCGGTTCGCTTCACGCTCGCGAAAATGAAAGGCAACCCGCTCGATTTCAGCTTCAGCGGAATTAAAACCGCCGTGCTGCGCTGGGTCGAATCGCGCGATATGCGCGAGGAAATCGATCGCCGCCGCGCGCTCCTCGCCGCCCATCACGCGCCGTCCACCGAAGCATGGCTCGCCGTAACCCCGCGGCCCACGCTCGATCTGCTGGCGTCGTTTCAATACACCGTGATTCAAGAGCTCCTCCATCGCGCCGTGAAATCGGCCGAAGAAATCGGCGCGCGCAGCCTGATCGTCTCCGGAGGCGTCGCCTGCAACTCCGGCTTGCGCGCCGCCGCGCACTCCGCCCATCTCCCGTGTCCCGTGTTTTTCCCCGCTCCCGCGCTCTCCACCGACAACGCCGCGATGATCGCCGCCGCCGCCTTCCCCAAATTCGCGCGCCGCGAATTCTCGGGCTTCGATCTCCGCGCCCAGGCGAATCTGACGCTGGCGTAAATTCGCGCTCACTCGCGGCCGCCATTCTTCTACCATGAAGCTATGCGGCTCGCGCTGCTCCTGATTCCATCCCTGCTGTTCTCCCAGCCCGATCCGCGCCAGTTGCTGCGCGACTCCGCCGCCGCCATCCGCCAGTACAAAAGCTACGAAATCAAATCCACCGTTTCCGTCCTGATGCACGGCGGCCGCATCGAAAGCCATCTCGAAATGCCCTCCACCGTTTCCGTCCGCCGTCCCGATCGCATGCGCGTCGAGTCCAAAAGCCAGGCCGGAGGGTTAACCATCGTCAGCGACGGCGAGCACACCTGGATTCTCCTGACCCCGCTCAACCAGTACATAGAGCGCGACGCCGCCGCCGTTCCCGAAAATACCACCCGCACCGGAATGCTCCCCAGCAGCGTCCCCGATATCAGCAAATTCATAAAATCGGTGAAGCTCGACGGAGAGGAAATTTTAAAAGTCGGCGCCGACCGCATTCCCTGCTGGATCGTCGAAACGGTGTACGGCGCAATCGAGCTTCCCGATCAGGGCCTCACCGTTCAGGACGCCGCGCAGCGCACCTGGATCAGCAAGCTGCATCACGTCAATCTCCAGACCGCGCTGCAGGCGACGCTCCAACTCCCCGGCGCGGCCGTTCCCGTGCACATGACCCAATCGACCCGCACCACCTCGATTCGCTTCAATCCCGATCTGCCCGATGCTCTGTTCGCCTTCACGCCTCCCGCCGGCGCCACGCAAACCGGCGACTGGACGCTTCCCGGAATTCAAAAGCCCGACGTCGTCGGCAAACCCGCGCCCGATCTCAAAACCAGGTCGTTCGACGGCGCCGATTTCGATCTCGCCGCGCTGCGCGGAAAAGTGGTCCTGCTCGATTTCTGGGCCCTGTGGTGCCAGCCTTGCAAGCGCGAGCTTCCCCTGCTCGAAAAACTGCATAACGAGTTTCGCGGCGACGGCCTCGCCGTGGTCTCCGTGAACATCGACGACCAGAATTCCGCCATCGAAAATTTTTTGAAATCGTTCAGCATTCCCTACACCATCGTTCCGCTCGCCAGCACCCACGAGCTGATCGGCTCGCTCGCCGTCAACGCCTTCCCCACCATCGTCCTGATCGACCGCGACGGCAACATCGCGTCCTACGAGGTCGGCGCGCGCGGAGAAGCCGCCCTGCGCGAGGACCTGCGCAAGCTCGGTTTGGGCAATACCACCAAGCCCCCGGAGTAAGGCGCCGCCGCTGAGGCGGGCTTCAACCGCCGTATTTCCTACAGCGCGACCTCACGGCCGTCAAAACATCCGGTCCTGCCGCTTGAGCGACCCGAACGTTCCAATATTCGAAATCGCGAAAGCGAATTCGAACTGCTGGTCGTCGCGGTTGCCGATGTTGAAGCGCCGGTACTGCATGCTGAATCCGCAGCAATCCGTGTTCCGCGTCACCTGAAAATCCCAGAACTGGACCGTCGCCTGCAGCACGTTGTACCAGATCTGGAAACCGGCGTTCCATCCCCGGCTGTTCGGATTTCCATAGCCGATGCGCGCGTTGAGCTGATTCGCGCGCGGCAGCAGGATCGGATCCGTGTGGATATCCGTGTCGCCGAGGCCCCAGAAATATTTGCTCTTCAGGCGCCCGTCCAGGCTCACTTCCATGTCGGCGAAATCGTGGCGCAGCGGATCGTAGTCGGTGCGCCATTCGAAATTCACCGCCGATTGCACCCTCATCACGCTCGAAATCGGTGAATAGCTGCGTGGCCCGTCCAGGAACGCGATCCCGGTCAGGTCCATTTCGCTTTCGATAATGTCGCGGTTGCCGTAAATCGCCGCGCCCCCGAAGGTCGGATCGAAATACCGCGCGTAAAGAAGCTGCCAGGTGAACAGATCGGTCACCTGCCCGTCCTTGTGCTTGGCGAGCAGGCGATTGGTCAGCGAAAAAGTAAGCTGGTTGGTGTTGCTCAGCAGATCCAGCTCGTCAAAGCGCAGCACGTCGTTGAAATTGTTGATGCCGCTTACGTCTTTGTACTCGATTTTGGGCTCGATCACGTGCTTGACCTTGTCGCCCATCCAGCTCGGAACATGATTGAAGACGCGCTCCAGGCTGGGAAGGTACAGATCCAGAGCCACGGTCCGCGAGCTGCGAATCAGATCCTGCCCCACCACGTCGCCATTCTGGAAACTTTCGCTGTACTGCGTTTCGTCGATTCCGAAGGTGGGCACCAGGTTGAAATCGCCGAAGTGGAACGCGGTCGAGATCTGGGGCGCGAAATCCACGCGATCGACAAACAGCGCCGTTTGAAATTGCGGCTGGCTCCGGTCGAGCAGGCCCGCGCTCGCGTTGAACGAAACCCAGAAGGGAAATTTGTCCACCTCGATTTCGTGCTCCCGCTCCGTCAGCTCGGCGCTCGGCAGTTTGCGAATATCCACCGTATTGCCGGGAGTGGTGTTCTGAAAGTTGACATCGCGCTCCGCCACGAAATCCACCCCGAAATCGCCCCAGTGCTTGGTCACATAACCGACTGAATGCGTCTCCGACGACACCGCTTCGTTGATCGACTGCGTGAAATCCTGCAGGAAGGCGAAGTTGGACAGGTAATCGAGCGAGCCCCGCGCCTCCCATCCATCGCCCAACTGCGATTTGAAGTTCCCGGTGATCCGGTCTCCGCTCGAAACAAAGGGCGAGCTGACGGTCGACTGCACGTTGAACAGCATGATGTTGAAATCCGTGGTCTGGTTGATCCGGCCGCGGAAATCCAGATGGCTCGCCAGCCCCGCGCCCGTGTAATAGATCCCGCTGTAGGTCATGTCGTAGCTGCGGCCGATCGCCCAGTAATAGCCGAATCCGAACATATCGCCGTGCAACGAACTGTAGCCGATCATCGGCAGCAGAAATCCGCTGTGGCGCGGGTTCTTTTTGAGCGATTTATAAAACCACGGCGTATAGAACAGCGGAAGCTTCTTCAAGTAAAACCAGGAGCGCCGCGCGATGGCGTGGTCCCCCGGAATCAGCACGAATTCCGGTCCTTTCAGCACCCACCACGGATTCGGAACCAGGCAGTCCGTAACAAACCCGTCATGCAGAATGTAGCGGCTGTTCACGCGCTCCGCCCATTTCGCCTTAAAATAAAACGGATTTTGCGTCGTAAGCAGGCCCGGCCGCGCCGCGATGGTCGATTGCGCGGTGCCGCTCACGTCGTAAAACGTGCCCTCCTCGTCCAGGTCGTTGTACTCGGCCTCCGCCGCGTCGATCTTTTCGCCGCGCTCGTAATGCTCAAAGTGGACGTGCCCGCGCGCGATCATGTCGCCCGTGTCCTCGTTCCAGTCGATTTCGTCCGCCTCGATCAGGTAATCGCTGGTTTCCACCCGCGCCGCCCCGATCAGGTATCGCCACGGTCCGTCCACCTTCTGCTCGGCGGAGGCAACATAATAATCCCCCCGCGGCGGACCCTTTTCCCGCGCAATCTGAAGGCGCTGATTCACATTGGGACTGGGAGTAACTGGTTGATCCGGAGCAGGTAAAGCCGGACGAAAGCTTTGTGCGCCTATTTGAGGACTACAAATCAGTAAGAGCACCGAGAAAAATGAAACGTAACTATAAAGTCCGTGACAAATGTTACCGAATATGGTACGAAAGATAGAGACCAGAGTACTAGGAGGTTGCTTAAAAAGGCTTAGTCGAACCCTGACAGAGCTGTCTGTCCCCTTTTTCAGCAACCTGTTAGGTCCGCGATCGGAATTGGTACCGTGCCTCAACCGAGCACGGTAGCAGAGCTGTTTCACATCCGTCAAGCAAGTTTCTAGAAACCAGCGTTCGAGTAACCGGATTTTCTGGAACGTAGTGGAGCGACCAGCATATGCAATGCCAACATTGCAACACCTGGAATGACCAGGAGGAACGGCGCTGCGTCCGGTGCGGACGCCGGCTGCATTTCGCCGCTCCGCGCCCCATCCCTGAGTCGTTTTCCGCCGCCGCAGCGACAGCTCGCGCTTTAGACACCTATCCGATCGAGATGCCCTTGCGCCCGCGCGATCCGCAGCCGCCTCCGTCCGTTCCAATCCCCGGTCCTTCTCAAGCATCGCTATTTCGAGACGCGCCCCAGGCGTCCAAGGTAATCCCGATTCCGACGCTCACGCCCGTGCGGCCAGTCGAGCGTGAAGAATCTTCACACGTGAGCCGCCCGCGCAAGTCCAGACAGCCGCGCCGAATTTCCTCGGGCGAGCGGCCCGGCCTGCAAACTGCGCTCGATTTTCACCACGCGATGGAGGACCCGGCGCAGGGAATCGCGCCCGTGATTTACTGCGATGCGCCCGTGGCCATGCCCGCTCACCGCCTGATCGCCGCCGCCGTCGACGCAAGCATGGTGCTGCTCGCGCTGGGCGGATTCTTGGGGATCTTTTATCTCTCCGGCGGCCAGATCGAGCTGAGCCGCCAAAACGCTCCCTTTTTCGCTGGCGTAGTCATCCTGCTCGCGCTGTTTTACCGCATGCTGTGGTGCCTCGGAAACGGCGATACCCCCGGTATGCGCGCCATGGGATTGCGGCTCGTCGATTTCGACGGCCGCCGCCCGGATCGCGATCAGCGCGGAATGCGCCAGCTCGCCGCGCTGTTAAGCGTCGTCTCAGCCGGCTTGGGTCTGGTGTGGGCGCTGGTGGATGAAGAAAACCTCACCTGGCACGACCATATTTCCAAAACCTTCCCGACCATCGGTTGATCCTCTTAATCGCGCCGGTTCGATGCGGCCATTGCCGCTCGGATTCGCTCGCCCTGCTCGCGCGTGAACTGCAGCGTACCCAGGTCCATCTCCTCAAACTCGCGCTCCACCCACACGCCGCTCATGATCCCGTTGAGCGAGTGCGCTTCGCGATTGTTGCCCAGGTACATGTGGCCGATTTCGTGAGCCAGCGCCGCGCCCAGCACCTCCTCGGCGTGCAGCTTCTTGGCAGTGCGTTCCACCATCGGATAGAAGATGTTCACGCATGGGATTTCGCCCGCCGCCTCGCCGCGCTGCGTCAGCCCGAGCAGCTCCGTTCCCGTGTTTAGATCCGGCGGATTCTGCGCCAGAATGCGAAGCCAAAACTCGTTTCGGCCACGGACAGCCTTGCAGGCCTCGATGTTCGAGGAGCACTCGATCCATTTCACCTCGATTTCCACCGCCGCGAGCGTCGTTTCCACATAGCGCTCCATTTTCTGGATTCTGCCGCTCGGGACGTGGGCCTGGTCCAGAATCCGGATGGTCATTGAAGGGTGATCCGCCGAAAGCGCCGGAATCGCCAGCGCCACAATCAATCCCGCACATTTTGGAAACCGCATTGGGCTCTCCTCCCGCGGCGCCTGAAGCGTCGCGAGGGCGAGTGTGCGGCTCTATGGCGGGTGCCTCGATGCACTGCGCCGGGCAAAAATCTGACTTCGAGGTGACCGGCTAACGCATTGAGTCCTTGACAGCTTCAGCCTGGGTGATATGCTGATCGAAACCTCATGAGAGGCGGCTCAAGAAAGGGGGGGACGGTACGCCGTGTCCCCTTTCTTAAGCAACCTTTATGGGCCTGCGGTTCGGCGATTTCGAGCTGGACGTTCGGGCTGGTGAGCTGCGTAAACACGGCCTGAAAATCCGCCTTCAGGATCAGTCCCTGCAAATTCTGCTGATGCTGCTCGACCACCCCGGCGAGGTGGTGCTGCGCGAAGAAATCCGGCAGAAGCTTTGGCCGAATAACACGGTCGTCGAGTTCGACCACAGCATCAACGCCGCGATTAAGCGGCTTAGAAACGCGCTCGGCGAATCCGCCGAGGAGCCACGCTTCATCGAGACCCTGGCGAAACGCGGATATCGGTTTGCAGGTGCTGTCGAAGGCGCGAACGGTGCTAACCCGAAGCCAGATTCGAAGTACCGCATTCTCGAACAGATCGGCGCGGGCGGCATGGGAGTCGTGTATCGGGCCGAGGACACCACGCTCGGGCGCCAGGTCGCGCTGAAATTTCTGCCCGAGGAGCTGATCGCCGATCCGATTGCGCGCCAGCGATTCGAGCGCGAAGCGCGCGCGGCCTCGGCGCTGAACCATCCAGGAATCTGCGCGATCTACGGGTTCGAGGAAATCGGCGGACAGCCGGCGATCGCGATGGAGCTGGTCGAAGGCGAAACGCTTGAAGCGCGGCTGGCCCGCAACGCGATCCCGCGCGAACAAACCCTGAAGCTCGCCATCCAGATTTGCGCCGCGCTCGCCGAGGCGCATCGCAAAGGAATCGTGCACCGCGATCTGAAGCCGTCGAACATCATGCTGACGGGAAAATCGGCATGGGCTATAAAAATCCTGGATTTCGGTATCGCACGAATGGAGACCGACGGTCCCGGCCTGACGAAGCCCGGAGTGGTCGCCGGAACGATGCAGTATATGTCGCCGGAGCAAGCCGAAGGTAAACCGACGGACACGCGGAGCGATATCTTTTCGTTTGGCGTCGTGTTGCATGAGATGC
>JASHWA010000582.1 GCA_030044325.1 Bryobacteraceae bacterium | reverse complement strand
CGGAAATCACCATGAAAACCTCCAAGCGCAAGCTGCGCGTGTACGAGGTGCCGATCAGCTATCACGGGCGCACTTACGAAGAGGGAAAAAAAATTGGCTGGAAGGACGGCCTGAAAGCGCTCGGCGTGGTTTTCTATTTCTGGCTGGTGGACGATCTGTACGTCGCCAGTTACGGGCGCGGATTGCTCAACAATCTAACCGGCACGCCGCAGTATCTGAGCTGGGTGACGCGCGTGCTGCGGCCGAAGCTGGGCGACACGGTGCTCGAAATCGGAGCTGGAATAGGGAATCTGACCGCGCGGCTGATGTCGAGGAAGCTGAACTACGTCGCCGCGGAGGGTGATGCGCTGTATCTGCACGCGCTGCGCAATCGCTTTCTGCGGACGCCCAACGTGAGCGTATGCCAGCTTTCGCCCGAAAATCCTGCGGATTATGCCCAGCTCGAAAAAATGGTGGACGAACCCTTCGACACCGCGGTGTGCGCCAACGTGCTCGAAACCGTCGACGATCCCCAGCGCGTGCTCGAACTGCTGCGCGGGTGCGTGAAACCCGGCGGAAATATCGTGGTTCTGGTGCCGCAGGGACGCGCGCTATTCGGATCGCTCGACGTGGGCATGGGTCATAAACGCCGCTTTTCGGCCGCGGAAGTCGCCGCCATGCTCGAAAAATCCGGATTTCGCGTGGTCGAGCGGCTTCAGCTCAATAAATTCGGCGCGGTTTCCTGGTGGATTTACGGAAAATTGTTGCATCGCAGGAAAATCGCGAAATTGGCGCTCAAATTATTCGATAAATCCGTGTGGATCTGGCGCCGTATCGATCCGGTGCTGCCGTGGCGCGGATTATCGCTGGTCGTCATCGCGCGGGCGGAGTGATGGCTGGCCGTGAATAAACGTGAATTTTATTGACGTTCGTTCACGGCCAATTTCTCAACGTCTGCCGCTTCACCGAACTTCGCCGTCGCCACCGAAGAATCGATGTTGCGCACCAGTCCGCTCAGCACGCTCCCCGCTCCGCATTCGATAAACCGGGTCACGCCGCTCGCCATCAGCAGCTTCACGGATTCGGTCCAGCGCACCGGATTGGGAACCTGGTGGTACAAACCTTCACGCGCCTCGGCGCCCGTGCGGACCTCGCGCGCCTTCCAGTTGTTGACCAGCGGAATCGCCAGATCGCGAAATTCCGTGGCATCCAGGTCCGCCTTTAAACGTTCCTGCGCGGGCTTCATCAACGGGCAATGGAACGGAGCGCTCACCGGAAGCAGCACCGCTCGCCTCGCGCCCGCTGCTTTGGCCAGCTCGATCGCGCGATTCACCGCCGCCGCATTTCCCGCGATCACCACCTGCTCCGGCGTATTGAAGTTCGCGGCGGTCACCACTTCGCCCTGCGCGGCCTCGGCCAGCACGCCCGCCAGCTTCTCTTCGGGAAGCTTCAACAACGCCGCCATCGCGCCCACCCCCGCGGGAACCGCTTCCTGCATGTACCGGCCGCGCTTCTTGACCAGTCGAACCGCGTCGGCGAATTCGAGCGATCCGGCCGCGACCAGCGCCGAATATTCGCCCAGGCTGTGCCCCGCTACATAGTCCGCGGAAACGCGCGATTGGAGCACCGCGTAGGCCGCCATCGAGACGGTAAGCAGCGCCGGCTGCGTGTTCTCCGTCAGCTTGAGCTGGTCCTCGGGACCTTCAAAGCACAATCTTGAAATCGCGAACCCCAGCGCGCGGTCGGCTTCTTCAAACACTCGCGCGGCTTCCGGAAAGGCTCCGGCAAGCGACTTCCCCATCCCTGCAAACTGCGATCCCTGGCCGGGAAACACAACCGCGGTTTTCGGCATTTGGCGTGAAGCTCCAGTGTAACCCGCCGCTTGAAAATTTTCGATCTCTTTTGCTCGCGGCGCGCGTCAAAACGCCGAAGGAGCAGCATCGAGTGAAGCGAACCAAGGCCCCCGAACCCCCACCCGTCAGGGCTACCCGGAAGGTTTACTGTCCCATCTGCACCCACACGGTCCAGGCGGAAGTCCAGACGCTTGAGCGCCGCGCGATTGTCCGGCCGGGCCAGAAATGCCCGCGTTGCGAAGGGTCGCTCGATGCGGGCTACATTCTGCCGCCCATCTCTTTCATCGTACGGGCCGCTTGATGTTCCTGTTATAGTGGAGTTGTGAAACGCAAGCGCACGCCCGACTCGGAGGCCCCGGTTCGCGAAACCGTGGTCCCGGAGGCGATCGTGGAGCAGGCCCGCCGCGCCATTCAGGCCGAGCGCGCCAAAAAACCCGCGCGCTGCGTGGTCTGCGGCGGCGAGTGCGCGCCCAACTCCGCCGAAGGTTTGTGCTGGGTGTGCCGGCGGTTGAAACTCAGCGCCTGGCGCGATTCCGATTCGCAGATTTCCGCCCAGGAATAGTTCCTAGCATAGCCGTTCATAAACATAAGCCGCGGCGGCGACATCTTCAACGCCCAGACCGCACGATTTGAAAATAGTAATCGGCTCGCCCGCCGGGCGCTTATCGACGCGCGCTAAATCCACAATGCGCGGATCGCTCCAATCGACCGGCGCGAGGATCAGATCGCCCGCCTCAATTTTCGCGACATCGATCGAATCGCAAGCAATCAGATCCGCGCGCGCGACCAACTCGGTTGGAATTTCGCGCCTCTGCGCCTGGTTCGATCCCATGGCATTGACGTGCGTTCCAGGCGAAATCCAGTCCGCCTCGATGACCGGATCCTTTGACCATGTGGCCGTAACGACAATATCTGCTCCGCGCACCGCCTCCTCCGCGGTCGCGACGGCTCGCGTGCCGGTTTCGACCGCGAAGCTGTACCGATTCTTTTCATTGCGCGACCACACCCGGATATCGCCAAGTTCGCGCACCTCGCGCATCGCATCGAGCTGCGTGCGCGCCTGGAATCCCGCGCCGATGATGGCCAGCGTCTTCGCGTCTTTCTTCGCCAGAATGTCCGTCGCGTACCCGCTCGCCGCGCCCGTGCGGATCTGCCCGAGATAATTCGCGTCGAACTGCGCCAGCGGCCGCGCCGTTTCGGCATCGAACAGCAAAAAGAAAAAATAAGCCGCGCCGTGCCGCGGATTGGTCGCGTAAACCTTGGTTCCCAGATATTTCCCCCACGCGCCGGCCATGCTGTGCAAAACGGTGCCGGTGGACAGAAACATCCTTCGCCTCGGCTGATTCTGCGCCGTGCCGGAGCGCAGCTGCTCAAACGTCTCGCGCATGAGCCGGACAGCCTGATCCATCGGCAGATTTTCTTTGACCTGATCCTCAGTAATAAAGAGCACGAATCGAGTGTATCGAAACTGCGGATCGGGCGATGGTTCGCGCCGACGGAGACCTAACGTATGCTGCCCGCCAGGAGTCCTACCAACACATCGACAGCAGGAAGGGCAATTAGCTCCGGTCGCCTGCGCCGGCAGAGATAGGCTGTGATCACACTGATTGGATAAGTCCAGACACTCAGCACAAAAGTCCAGGCCGCGACCGTTTCTCCACTATCAAACGCCAGCCCAGCTAAGAGTGCAAAAGGGAACCATGGTAGCAGGAGAAAAAACCAAATACGAAGAGCCACCTTCGTACCGGCTCTAGAGGCGGCTGTGGAACGCCTTCAAACATCGAGGTGCTCCGTGGTGTTTCCCCCATGCTCTTGCTCAGCCTCGCTGTTTTACCCTATGCTGAAGGCGATGGATGTCGAACTCACCCCTGACCAGCAGGACTTCGCTCGACGCGCCATAGAGAGTGGTCGTTTTCAGTCCGAGGAAGATGCCGTTCGTGAAGCTCTTGCGCTGTGGGAGGAACGGGAGCGCCAACGCGTTGCATTCCTGCTGACTCTTGAAGACGCCCGCGCTTCGCTTGCGTCCGCCAAGGGCCGACCGGTTACGGCCGATTCGGTTCGCCAGCTTGCCGACGAAGTGAAAGAGCGCGGCCGTGCTCGACTGCTTGCGGAATTGAACACGCGATAGGATGGCGCACCGCATCGCGCCGCGTGCAGAACGCGACCTGGATGAGATCTGGCTCTATGTCGCCAAGGAGAGCGGAAGCATCGAGATCGCAAATCGCCTGATCGATACAATCACGAATCGCTTCCTAACGCTGGCTGGGTTCCCGCGGATCGGGCGGTCGCGAGATACGGACTGGGGACCTGGGTACCGAAGCTTTGCGGTCGGCGAATTTGTGATCGTCTACAGCGTCGAATGCGACGAAGAGGTTCTCATTCTTCGCGTAGTACACGGTCGCCGCGACCTAGATGCATTGTTCGACTAAATCCCCCGGCCGGTCGATCCAATAATCCGGCTCCCACTTCGCTAACTCCGCCGGATCTCCATACCCATACCTCACGGCACAAATCCGAACCCCCGCCCGCCGGCCCGCTTCCATATCCGCAGGCGCGTCGCCGACCAGCAGGCAAGCCTCCGCACGAACACCGAAAACCTCAATCGACTTGAGCAGAACGTCCGGCTCCGGCTTCGCGGGAAAACCGTCGGTGCCCTGCACGTGATCGAAATGCTCGATCAATCCGAACTGTTCGAGCAGCAGCCGCGTCGATGGCGTTCCTTTTGTCGTCGCCGTCGACTTTTTCCCGCCGAGCCGTCCGAGCATCTCCTTCACGCCTGGAATCACCGCCGTCGATGCGTGCTTGCGCTCGTGATAAACGCGCCGGTAGCTCGCGAGCATCTCTTCATGAACAGACTGCTCGAAGCCGAGATCGAAAAACAGGTCGAAAAGATGCAGCCCGATGTAGCGCTTTAAGAACTCATCGGAAACGTCCGTCCGCCCACAATCTCCAAGCACGCACTGTATCGCGCCACAGATATCGCGCGCCGAATCCATCAGCGTGCCGTCGACGTCGAACAGGTAAACCGGGAAGGCCGGCGGATGAGCCGCGGTTCTCAGCGAGCGAAGACTCAATGTGCTACGCCGGCTGCGGACCGCCCTCTAAAATCCCCGGCACGCGTTTGCCCGCGTCCGGTTTGATCACGTGCTGCGTCCCGCTGCCGTCGCCCGTTGACTGCGGCGCGGCGAGCGTCTTGCCGTCGATCAGCTGGTGCACCTCGCTGCCGTCGAGCACTTCCCGCTCAAGCAGCGCCAGCGCGATCCGCTCCAGCGCGTCCGCCCGCGATTCGATGATCTCTCGCGCGCGATTGTACCCGTTTTCGACCAGCTTTTTCACCTGCTCATCGATGCGGATCGCCGTCGCTTCGCTGAAATCGCGATGCTGCGCGATCTCGCGGCCCAGAAAGATCTGCTCTTCGCGCTTTCCGAAGCTCAGCGGCCCCAGATCGCTCATGCCCCACTCGCACACCATCTTGCGAGCCATATCCGTCGCCCGCTCGATGTCGTTGCCCGCGCCCGTGGTGATCTGTTTCATGAAGATCTCTTCGGCGATGCGCCCGCCCATCAAGATCGCGAGCTGCGCCTCGAGATAAACCTTGTTGTAGCAGTGCTTGTCGTCGATGGGAAGCTGTTGCGTCACGCCTAGCGCCATCCCGCGCGGGATGATGGTCACCTTGTGCACCGGATCGGCTTCCGGAATCAGCGCCGCAACCAGCGCGTGGCCGGCCTCATGGAAAGCGGTGTTGCGCTTTTCGTCTTCGCTGATGATCAGGCTCTTGCGCTCCACGCCCATCATCACTTTATCTTTGGCGATCTCGAAATCGAACTGCGTAACCACTTTTCGATTCTGCCGCGCCGCGATCAAAGCCGCTTCATTCACCAGGTTCGCCAGGTCCGCTCCCGCGAATCCCGGCGTCCCGCGCGCGATCGTGCTCAAATCGACATCGTCCGCAAGCGGCGTCTTCTTCGTGTGG
>JASHWA010000581.1 GCA_030044325.1 Bryobacteraceae bacterium | reverse complement strand
CGCTTCGCTGGTTTCTTTGAATCTGGCGCAGGCGCAGGGGACCGGGTCGTCGAGTGAAACGGTGGCCAAACCGAAGAACGCGCCGCCAGACGCATCGAACGATAACAGCAAGATTCCCTCGAAATACGATAAGAAGGACGCCGCTCCGCAAGGCGCCCCTGTATTTTCGACAGACGCGATCACGGTGAGCGTGGACGTGGCGGTGCTCGACAACAAGGGGCACTTCATCCCAAAAATTCCCAGGAACAATTTCCGCGTTCTCGAAGACAACTCGCCGCAGCAGATCAAGACGTTCTCCGTGGGTGAAGCGCCCATGACCATCGCGATGGTGATCGAATTTTCCGCGCTGTTTCAGAACTACTATTCGAGCGGATGGTACCAGACGCTGGTGGCGTCGTATGGATTCGTGCAGACGCTGAGGCCGGACGATTACGTGGCCGTGGTCGCCTACGACTTGAAGCCCGAAATCCTTTCCGATTTCTCGACCAATCGCGAGGACACGCAGGAAGCCCTGGCGCGCCTGCGCATCCCCGGTTTTCGCGAGGCGTGTTTGTATGACGCGCTGGTCGATACGGCGCAGCGGATGCAGGATATCGAAGGGCGCAAGGCGATCCTGCTGATCTCTTCGGGCGTCGATACGTTCAGCAAGCTCACCTACGACAAGGCGCGCAAAGCGATCCAGAACGCGGGGGTTCCGATATATGCGCTCAGCCTGTTGCAGGCGCTGCGCATCCTGATGGGCCCGGCTGGCGATAGCATGACGTTCCTGCAGGCCGATCTTCAGTTGAAAACGTTCGCCAAGGAAAGCGGCGGGATGGCGTTCTATCCGCGCTTCTTCGGCGAGATGCCGGATATTTTCAAGACCATTTCCGACGCGATGCGCAGCCAGTATGTCCTCACCTATTCGCCTTCGAACCAGGACCGCGACGGTAAATACCGCAAAATCAAGGTGGAACTAGTCGATCCGAGCACCAACGAGCCGCTGCGCGTGGTGGATCAGAAGGGCAAGCCAATCAAGTACGAGGTCGTCGCCAAGAGCGGGTACACGGCGCCTCGAAAGGTGGAGTAGCGTCGGTTCGCGGCCGGACCTGAAAGTCAAGAAATAAATCTGACCGATTTTGATGCCGTTACAAGTGTGTTGACACCCGCGTTACATCTTTGTTACTTTTTCGATGTCTTTTTGAAGCGATGCCACCCCGAAATTCTGTGACCAAGGTCGCTCCGTCGCGAATTCTGCTGGTCGACGACAACCCGCACGGGTTGAGCGCGCGCAAGTCGATTCTCGAAGAGCTGGGCGCGACGGTGGTGACCTGCTCGTCCGCCTCCGATGCCCTCGAATTGTTCGCCGAGGAGGATTTCGAGCTGGTGGTGACCGATTACAAGATGCCGCGCATGAACGGTGACGAGCTCATCTCGCGCCTGCGCCGCATCGAGCTGAACATTCCGGTGATTCTGCTTTCGGGTTTCGCGGATTCGCTCGGTCTGAACGAAAAAAATACGGGCGCCGACGTGGTGATCATGAAGAGCAACAATGAAGTCGCGCACCTGGTGCGATCGGTGACGCGGCTGCTCAAGAAGAAGAAGCCGCCGCAATCGCAAAAGGGGTCGCGGTCCACGCCCGGCGCGCGCTCGAAGTAAGCGGCAAGCCGAAAATGCGCTTAGTGCAGCACGCCGATGCGGTCCAGGGGCCAATACACGAATACGGCCTTCCCGTAAATGAAATGGCGCGGGACCATGCCCCAGGTGCGGCTGTCGTTCGACGAGCTGCGATGATCGCCCAGCACGAAAAACTGGTCCTGCGGGATCACGCGGCGCGGCATGGAGATGTGATCGCGATATTCGCGCGGAACGTAGGATTCGGCGAGCGGCTCGCTGTTCACGAACACGATTCCGTCGTTCACTTCCACGGTATCGCCGGGGACGCCGATGACGCGCTTGATATACGACTTGGTGGGGTCGCCCGGGAACCAGAACACCACCATGTCGCCGCGCGAGATCTGCGAGAATCCGAAGCGGTACACGAACTTGTTAATGAAAATGCGCTCCTGGTCGATCAGCGAGGGCATCATGCTGGTGCCTTCCACTTTGACCGGCTGGTACAGGAACAGGATCACCACAATCGCGATGACGACGCTGATACACAGATCGCGCAGCCAGGAAATCGTGGTGGCGCGGGCGGAGCCGACCCTGGATGGGGGAGCCGGCTGGGGGTGATCCGGAGTAACTTCTTCCATGGCCCTAAGAAGAATTATAGACGCTTCCGGATTGCGGAGGGTGTACAGACCGCCGTCCGGCCATCGGGCTTCAGCCTTTGCCCGGAGCGGCGCTCAAAGCGGCGCGCGGATTGAGATCCGCCGTCCGGGTCAGAAATCGAGCGAATCGCCCACTTTCAGGCCGTTTTTCGCGGCGAATCCGGCGTTTACTTCGAGCACGAAGGCGGAGGGAATTTTTCCGCCGTAGGTGGGGCAGGCGGCCGCGCTTTTCGACGGGCACGGCGGAACGTTGGCCGCGATATCCACGATGCGGCGCGTGTGATCCATCCAGACGATGTCCAGCGGAATGCGCACCTGGTACATGTAGTAGGGCGCGGGAGCTTCCTGCTGGTGGAAAAACAGCATCCCGCGGTCCGGCGCGAGCGAGTCGCGAAACATCATCCCACGGATCAGGTCGGGCGTCAGGCGCATGGTTTCGGCGCGGACCTTCACACCATTGGGGAGGGTGACGACGGTAGAAGTCAGCTCATCCATGGTGGATGGTTTTTCGCCGCACGAGGCGAGGATCAACGCCGCGACAGCCAGGCAGACGCGCTGCATTCTCTTAGAATAGAAGCATTGGTCCGCTTTCTCCATCGCCTCCGGCTCACGCTTGAGATGATCAAGTTCGAGCACTCGGTTTTCGCGCTGCCGTTCGCGCTTACGGGAGCGCTGCTCGCCTGGCGCGACGAAAATTTCGCGCGCCAAGGATTGTGGACGCGGCTCATGTGGATCGTGGCCGCGATGGTGGCGGCGCGATCGGTGGCGATGGCGTTCAATCGCGTGCTCGACGCCGATATCGACGCGAGAAACCCGCGCACCAAGATGCGGCATCTGCCGGCGGGATCGCTCTCGCGGCGCTTCGCGTGGGGATTCATCGCGTGGTGGGCGCTGGTGTTCGTGTTCGCGGCGCGGGAGTTGAATCCGCTGTGCTTCCGGCTCGCACCGGTTGCGCTGGCGATCCCGATGTTTTATTCCTTTACCAAGCGATTCACTTCGCTTTCGCACATCGTGCTGGGATTTTCGCTGGGGATCGCGCCGGCGGCCGCGTGGCTTGCGATGCGCGGCTCGCTCGACTGGCGCATTGTGTGGCTGACCGCAGCGGTGACGCTGTGGACCGCGGGATTCGACGTCATCTACGCGTGCCAGGATTACGCTTTCGACGTGGCCACGGGATTGTTCAGCGTTCCGCGCCGGTTGGGGATCGCGCGGGCGCTGTGGGTCGCGCGCGCGCTGCACATCGGAATGCTCCTGTGCCTGGTCGCGCTGGTGCGCGCCTTCGCGCTGGGACCGATTGCGATCGCGGGCGTGGCGGTGGTCGCCGTGCTGCTCCTGTGGGAGCACCGGCTGGTTCATGCCGAAGATCTTTCGCGCGTCGACGCGGCGTTCTTCACCATGAACGGCTACGTGAGCGTGATATTCTTTGTATTTTGGGCGACCGATATTTTCCTTCTCAAATGAA
>JASHWA010000580.1 GCA_030044325.1 Bryobacteraceae bacterium | reverse complement strand
GAGTTGGCGATGGCCAGTCCCGCCGCGTCGTCGCCGGAATTGACGATGCGGAGGCCCGAGGTCACCTCGTTGATGGTCTGGTTCTGGAAATTCTCGTCCGTGCGCAGGTAATTTTGGGCATCGAGCGAGGCAATGTTGGTATTGATCGATAACACGTTTTTTCTCTCCTTGAAAGTCGGTCCGGGAATCCTTTCCCGGGTAATGCTCGCGAGGCTTATCGGCGGAGAGGAGAGAGGTTTGAGGAATGGGGGAGCTTTTTTGAGGGGGGTTGTGGATCGTGGGTTGTGGATCGTGGGTTGTGGATCGTGGTTTGCGGTTTGTGGTTTGTCGTCGGGTGTGGGTTGGCGGCGGATCTCGAGTTCTGCGGAAAAAGGGGACAGACACCTTTTTCCGCTCGCCAGGAATCGGAGTGCTTACGCGACGGGGCTATTTGCGGAAAACTTTGCCGTCCTTCATGACTTCGACGATTTTGCGCAGGTTGTGGATGTCGGCGAGGGGATCGGCGCTGAGCACCACCAGGTCGGCGATCATTCCGGGCGCGATCGCTCCCTTCTCGGAAGCCTTCCCGACGGCCATGGCGTTGACTTGCGTGGCGGCCTGAATGGCGGCTTGCGGAGTGAAACCGCACTGTTCGACCAGCAGGGCCATTTCCTCGACCACGGAGGGGCCGGCGTCGGGCTTTTTCACATCGACGAGTCCCTGGCTGTCGGTTCCCGCGTCGACCAGCACGCCGCGCTGGTGGGCTTCACGGGTGACGGCGTAGGTCCAGGGGAGGATTCCGTTGCCCATGGAATCGGGCGAGCGCCGGACATTTTCGGCGAAGACGCGCACAGTGGCGTCGAGAATGGTGCCGCGCTCCTTCATCTGATCGAGCAGCGCAAGGATTTTGGGATCGTCCGGGCGGATTTGCGTGAAATTTTCGAGGGCTCTCGAGCGGTAATCGAGGGGGACGTGCGGCGCGGCCTCCCACACAAGATAAGGCGTGTGCGAAATGGTGGTGGCGCCGGCTTCGACCGCGTCGCTCGGCTTGGCGGGAAAGATGGTCGCGTGGGTCCACACGAGCATGCCCTGGCGATGGGCCTCTTCCGAGATCTTTTTGACCATCGAAGCGGGGAGATTGGCGTAGAGCTTGACGCCGGTTGCGCCGGTTCCTTTGGCTTCGGCGACGGCGATGCGGATATCGGTGGTTTCGTCGACGGCGCGCAGCCAGGGAGCGGCGCCGGCCAGGACGCCGCGCGAGGCGCCGGGGACGCGCCGGTCTTCGAAGAAAAACGTGGGCCCGGCCATCAGCGCGCTGTAATAAATGTCGGGCCAACCGGGAGAATCGAGGCGCGCTTCGCGGGCGAGATACGTGAGGACGCGCGCATCGCCGGCCATATCGCGGAGTCCGGTCACGCCCGCGAGAAGCAATGGTCCGAGCAGGTCGCGGAAATGATCGATCTCGCCGCGCTCATCGGCGATATGGACGTGGGCGTCGATGAGGCCGGGGATCAGCCATTTTCCGGTCAGATCTTCGACTCGGGCGGCGGCGGGAAGCGGACGGCTGGAGGCGGGATAGACCGCGGTGATGCGCGCGTCGCGAATGAGGACGGTGGAATCGGGGAGGGCGGGGGCGCCGGTACCGTCGATGACGGTCGCGTGAGTCAGGGCAACCGTCTGGGGGGCTTGCGCGGGCGCAAGGGCGGCGAAGATCAGGATGGGAATCAGGAGTCTCATTGGGTCTCGCGTTTCAGAATAGCTGGTTCGGGGCGCCAGGGCATCGCTGCCGGGGGCCGCTCAAATCGTACTGCGCCAGGGCAATGGCGCGGGTTCTTGCCCTTTTTCACCCTTAGTACCAGCGTTCCAGCGGAAATTAGGAAACCAGGGTGATTCTAAGATGGGCGCCTGATGCATGACCATAGAAGCATGAAACGCTGCCCGGAATGCAACAGCGGCTCGACAAGAGAGACGCCGTATTGTACTGCCTGCTTCTACCGGTTCACGGCGCTCGACCTGGAGCGGTCGGATTACGAGTCCAGGCGCTTTAAGGGACGCGTGTGCTCGATCGCGATCGGGTTGTGCGTGGCCGTTTTTCATTACGCTCTGGTGGGATAAGCGGCGCTCTCGCGAGACTCCTGCTACTCTCTTGTTAAATGCGAGTATCCATCCTGTTATTGTTTTCGGCTGCCGCTTTCGCGCAGGACGCTTCGCGGCTTATGGACGATCCGGCGATCCAGGCGGCGCTGGAGGCGGTGAAGCGCAACGAAGCGAATTTCACCGACGAGCAGATTCGCATCTGCCAGATTGCGGCGCCGCCGTTTCATGAGGAGGTTCGGGCGCAGGAGCTGGAGCGGCTGTTCCAGGGGCTGGGGCTCAAAGACGTGCGCATCGACAAAACCGGCAACGTGATCGGCACGCGGCCGGGTGCTTCGGCGCACCCGAATCTGCTGTTCCAGGCGCATCTCGACACGGTTTTTCCGGAAGGCACGGACGTTCATGTCACGCGCGACGGGACGGTGCTCAAAGGGCCGGGGATCGGCGACGATTGCCGCGGGCTGGTGGTGGTGCTGGGCGTAATCAAGGCGCTGAATGACGCGAATGTGAAGACGGCGGGGACGATTACGTTCGCGGCGGATGTCGGCGAGGAGGGACTCGGCGATCTGCGGGGGACCAAGGCGCTGTTCAGCGATACGCTGAAGGGGCAAATCGACAAGTTTATTTCGGTGGACGGGACCGGGTTGAGCATCACCAATGCCGGCGTGGGCAGCTATCGTTACCGGGTCGAGTTCAAAGGGCCGGGCGGGCACAGTTTCGGCGCGTTCGGGATGGCGAATCCGATTCAGGCGATGGGGCGCGCGATCGCGAAGATCGACAATTTCGACGTTCCCAAGGATCCCAAGACGACGTTCAACGTGGGGCGCGTGGGCGGGGGGACTTCGGTGAACGCGATTCCGTTCGAGTGCTGGATGGAAGTGGATATGCGGTCGGCGGACAAAGATTCGCTCGAAACGCTGCATGGGAAATTCAAGGCGGCGATTCAGGAAGCGGTGAATGAAGAGAACCGGAGATGGACGGCGCGCGGCTCGGTTTCAGCCGATCCGAAGCTGGTGGGGTATCGTCCGCCGGGGAGCACTCCGGCGGATTCGGCGATCGTGATTACGGCGCTGGCGGTGTCGAAGATTTTCGGATTCAAGGGCTCGCCGGGGGAGGGTTCGACGGACGCGAACGTTCCGATGAATCTGGGGATTCCAGCCATCACGATCGGCGGAGGAGGGCGCGGAACGGGCGCGCACGCGCTCGATGAGACGTTCGACACGAAGGATGATTACGTCGGGACGCAGAGGGCGCTGGTGCTGGCGGTCGCGCTGGCGAGATAGCCTGAGACAGCCGGCAAAAACCGGCCGGCCGTCCCACGATTCTGATACAGTTTATCGAAGAATGCTTCGATTCCTTCCGCTGTTGCTTTTGCCGGCCGCGTTTGCCGCCGAGCCGGATGGCGCCACGCTGTATGCGACGCGCTGCGCCGCCTGTCACGATCATTCCGCGGAAACGCGCGCGCCCGCGCCGTCGGCGCTGAAGCTGATGACGCCGGAAAATATTGTGCTGGCGCTCGAATCGGGAACGATGAAGGAGCAGGGCGCGAAATTGTCGGCAGCGGAAAAGCGCACCGTCGCCGGATTTCTCGGCAAGGCCACGGCGGTGGAGACGAATGCCGGAATGTGCGCGGACCCGAAGGCTCGCTTCCATCCGGAGGGTCCCGCGTGGAACGGGTGGGGCGTGGATGTTTCGAATACGCGATTCGAACCGGCGAGCGTGGCGCGGCTCAAAGCGGGCGATGTGCCCAATCTGAAGCTCAAATGGGCGTTCGCGTTTCCGAATACGTTCGCATCGAACGCGCAGCCGGTGATCGTGGGCGGACGGATTTTCATCGCGGGGGCGAACCGGCGCGTGTATTCGCTCGATGCCAAGACGGGATGCCAGTACTGGTCGATGGAGACTCCGGCGCCGGTGCGTACGGCGATTACGGTGGTGACGGTGAAGGGCGAAATCACGCGGCAGGTGGCGTTTTTCGGCGACCGGCGGGCGACGGCTTACGCTGTCGATGCGTCGAGCGGCGAGCTGCTGTGGAAGACGCACATCGACGATCATCCGCGGGCGGCGATTGTGGGCGCGCCGGCGTATTTCGAGGGCCGCGTGTACGTCGGGCTGGTGGCGGGCGAAGAAGGGCCGGCGATGAATCCGCAGTACGAGTGCTGCACGGCGCGGGGAGGGTTGATTGCGCTCGATGCGGCGACGGGGAAGCAGATCTGGAAAACCTACACGGTGGATGAAAAGCCGCATGCGACGACGAAAAATTCGGCGGGCGCGCAGATGTGGGGGCCATCGGGCGCGAGCATCTGGTCGGCGCCCACCGTGGATGGCGAAAAGCATCTGGTTTATGCGGGCACGGGCGATAATTTTTCATCGCCTCCGACGAAAACCAGCGACGCGATTCTCGCGTTCGACATGAACACGGGAAAAATCGTGTGGGACACGCAGCTCACCGAAGGCGATTCGTTCAATATGGCGTGCGGGCAAGGGCCGTCGCGAGCGAGCTGTCCGGAAGAGAACGGGCCGGATTTCGATATCGGGGCGTCGCCGATCCTGGTGAAGCTGGCCAACGGGAAACGGGTGCTGCTGGTGAGCCAGAAGTCGGGCGTGGCGCACGGGCTCGATCCGGATCATGACGGCAAAGTTGTGTGGGAGACGCGGGTGGGGAAGGGCGGCGCGCTGGGCGGGATCCAATGGGGCTCGGCGAGCGATGGAAAAAATATGTACGTCGCGGTGAGCGATATCGATTTTCTCCAGGCGCAGTTCGGGACGGGCAAGAGCTGGTGGTGAATCCGAAAGTGGGCGGAGGTTTGTATGCGCTGGATGCGGCGACGGGAAAGAAGATATGGTCGGCGGCGGCGCCGGATTGCGGCGATCGCCCGCATTGCAGTCCCGCGCAATCGGCCGCGGTGACGGCGATTCCGGGCGTGGTGTTTTCGGGATCGGTGGACGCGCACATTCGCGCGTATTCGGCGAAGGATGGGAAAGTGATGTGGGATTTCGATACGGCGCGCGAGTTCGAGACGGTGAACGGGCTCAAGGCGAAAGGCGGATCGATGGATGGTCCGGGTGCGGCGGTGGTGGACGGGATGGTGTACGTGCCGTCGGGTTATGGATCGTGGGGAGGGTTGCCGGGGAACGTGCTGCTGGCGTTTTCGGTGGACGGGAAGTAACGGTTGGCGGTGCGTGGTTCGTGGTTTGGTGGGTTGTGGGTTGCGGGTTGCGGTTTGTGGTTTGTGGTTGGCGGTTCGTCGTCGGCTGTGCGTGAGCGGCCGTTGATGCACGCCCGAGTTGGTGGTTCGTGGTTTGTGGTTTGCGGTTTGTGGTTGGCGGTTCGTCGTCGGCTGTGCGTGAGCGGGCCGTTGATGCACGCCCGAGTTTGTGGTTCGTCGTCGGCTGTGCGTGAGCGGCCGTTGACGCACGCCCGAGTTCGTGGTTTGTGGTTGGTGGTTCGTCGTCGGCTGTGCGCGAGCGGCCGTTGACGCATTCCCGACGACAAACTACAAACCACAAACTACAAACCGAAGAACCACGAACCATGAACCGGCTTGACGTTCAATCCCATTTCCCATACACTGTTAGTTAAATGGATTCGGTCGGCCAGTTCGAGCAGATCGTTCTTACGGCGATTCTCAGTTTGCGGGATGACGCTTATGGCGTGACCATTCACGAGAAAGCCGCGGAGCTGGCCGCGCCGAAGAATATTTCGCCGGGCGCGGTTTACGTTACCCTTGACCGGTTGGAAGACAAGGGCTTTGTGAAGTCGTGGCTTTCCGATCCGACGCCGGAGCGGGGAGGGCGGGCGAAGCGGTTTTACAAGCTCGAAGCGCTGGGCGAGCGTGCGCTTCAGGATTCGGCTGAAACGGCGCGGCGGGTGTGGGAAGCGGTTTCCGAGATTTGGGGAAATCTCGGGGAAGGACCGCGGAGGCGTCCGAAATGGGCGCCGGTCCGCCCGAAGTGATCGAAAAAATCGCGGGATGGCTGATTCCGCCGGCGTGCCGCGAAGAGGTGCTGGGGGATTTGCGGGAGCGGTCGCCGGGCGCGAAGGCTTTCGCAAGCGATGCCGCGCGGACGATTCCTTGCGTGATATACAGCCGGATTCGGCGGACTACGGACCCGGTGATCGCGCTTGCCGAGGCGCTGACGCTGTACGTTGCGTTTGTAGTTGCGGCGATTTCGTTCGATCGGTCGGTTCTGGTCTCCCGCGAGAGTTTTGTGCGGCTGGCGATCCCTCCGGTGGTGGTGGTGGCGGCGATGATTCTTGCGGACGCTTACAGCAATCCACGGAAGCGCTGGCCTTTGAAACCACTTTTCGCGCCGATGCTGGGGATTGCCCTGGCGTTCGCGGCCGAAATGAAGCTGGGTGAATGGGGACTGCCGCGAATCGTGCTCGCGTGGGGGAGCGGCGTGGGCGCACTGATGGTGTCCTTGCTGCGGCTGTTGTTTCCGCCCATCGCCGACCGGCCGCAGGCGATCGAGGCTCCCGCGTTCTGGCGGAGAATCGAGCTTCCGGCGGGGGCGCTGCGCTATGAACTTCTCGTGGCGATTGTGCTGTTGTTGTTGCTTTTGCGGGTTTTGGTTCGTCGTTTGTAGTTGGTGGTTCGTCGCCGGGTGTGCGCGGATCAGGGGGTGGCGCGAGGCTAAGCGTGCCAGGGTCCTGAGTTAGAAGTCCGTTGAAGACGTCACGCAGCCTTAAGCCGAGCGGCTGGCGCGGACCGCTCGCCAGTTGTTCTGCGATCACGCGAGCGAAGCACAATGCGGACTTTGTCAACGGACTTTTAACTCAGGACACTAGGAGGTTGCTGAAAAACTCCTCGGCGAACCCCCGGCCTGACGGCCAGGGCTGTATCGCCCACGGCGATTCAACGATTTCAGGAACACCCCCGGCCTGACGGCCAGGGCTGTATCGCCCACGGCGATTCAACGATTTCAGGAACAGCCCTGCCCGTGAGGGCGGGGGTAGCTGGAGTTTTTCAGCAACCTCCTAGGAATCGGTCATTCCGCGCGCGACTTTGATTCCCAGCTTCTCCATGCGCGATTGCAGGGTGCTGCGCTTGATTCCGAGCAGGGCGGCGGCGCCGCGCGGGCCTCCGACGACCCATTTGGCGGATTCGAGGGCTTCGATAATATGGCGCCGCTCGGCTTCCGCCAAGGGGAGCACGCGGCCATCGGCGACGCCGGCCGATTCGCTGAGCGCGTCCTTGGGAATTTCGAGACGTTTTCCGGCGGTGAGAATCACGCTGCGTTCGATGACGTTGCGCAATTCGCGAATATTTCCGGGCCAGGAGTAATTGACCAGCGCGGCCATGGATTCGGCGGGAATGGATTCGATCTCCTTGCGCATGCGCGTGGCGAACTCCTGCACGAAATAGCGCACCAGCTTGGGGATGTCCTCGCGGCGGCCGCGCAGGGGCGGGATGGGGATGGGAAAAACGTTGACGCGATAGTACAGGTCGGCGCGAAAGCGCCCGGCGGCGACCATGGAACGCAGATCGCGATTGGTGGCGGCGACCAGGCGGAAATCGGATTGAATGGTGCGCGATCCGCCCAGGCGCTCAAAGCGGCCATCCTGCAAAACGCGCAGCAGCTTGGGCTGCAGCTCGAGGGGAAATTCGCCGATTTCATCGAGAAACAGGGTTCCGCGATGGGCCAGCTCGAAGCGGCCGATGCGCTGCGCGAGAGCGCCGGTGAAAGCGCCTTTTTCGTGGCCGAGCAGCTCGCTTTCAAGCAGCGGCGCGGGGATGGCGGAGCAGTTCAGCTTGATGAAGGTCCCGTGATTGCGGCGGCTGAGCTGATGGATGGCGCGGGCGACCAACTCTTTGCCGGTTCCGGTTTCGCCCTGAATGAGAACGGTGGAATCGGTGGGCGCGGCGGTTTCGATCTGCTGCATCATGGCGCGAACGGGGGCGCTCGCTCCGACGATTTCGTCGAAGCGGTACTCGGCGCGGATCTCCTCTTCGAGATACACCTTTTCGTCCTCGAATTTTTTGCGCAGCTCCTCGATCTGCTCGAAGGCGAGGGCGTTTTCGACGGCGATGGTGACCTGGCGCGCGATGTGATCCATGAGCTCGCGATCCCCGGGCGGATAGGCGTCCAGGGAGCGCGAGGAAAATCCCAGCGATCCGAAATGTTTTCCGCCGCGCGCGAGCGGGGCCCAATAGCCGCTCAGCAGGCCGCGCGAGGCGATGAGCTGGGCCACGTCGGGACGGAAGCGGGCTTCCGCGCGCAGGTCGGCGATATACAGCGGCTGGCCGGTGGCGAGCACAATTTCGGCGGGTGTCCCTTCGAGCGGCAGGCTGGCGCCGACGGGAAGGCCCAGGTCGGCTCCGGCGCTCGCCTCCAGCCAGCCGACGCCTTTGCCCTGATCGTAACGAACCACGGACAGGTAATCGAAGCGGATCACGGGTTGGAGCGCGTTCCACAAGGTGCGCACCAAGGAATCGATTTCGCGGCAGGTGATGAAGGCTTCGGAAGTTTCGAGCAGGGCGCGATACTTGAGGGTACTGGGGTCGGCCGGCACGTTGTACTTTCATTTTAGGGGTAGAAAAGAAAACGCAAGCACCGTTATTGCGCGCCGCGGAGCGTTTTGACAGGCGTATGCTGAAAGTATGCATCCCGGAACGCGAGTAGAACTGCCGCAGGACGCTCTGCCGGCCCGGCTTCTGCTCGACGTGCCGATGAGCGACGAGGAATACTACGCCTTCTGCGCGGCGAATCCCGATGTGCGCTTCGAGAGAAGCGCGGAAGGGGAAATCATCATCGTGCCGCCTGCCGGATTTGAATCGGACAATCGAAACGCAGACGTCGTCGGACAATTGCAGGAGTGGGCGAAGCGCGAATCCCGCGGCAAAGTAGCGGGGCCCAGCGCCGAGTTCTTTCTCCCGACCGGCGCCGCGTTTTCGCCGGACGCCGCCTGGATCTCGGATGCGCGCCTGGCCGCCGTACCCCGATCCGAGCTCCGCAGGTTCCCGCACGCCGCGCCTGAGTTCGTGGTCGAAGTGATGTCGCCGAGCGACCGGCTGAAGCGCGCGACGGAAAAGATGCGCGAATGGATCCGCGGCGGCGTGGAGCTCGCCTGGCTGATCGACGCCGATCAAAAGACGATCTACGTTTTCCGCCCCGGAGCGGAGCCGGAAAAACTCACCGGCATCGAGAAAATCCGCGGCGAAGGCCCGGTCGCCGGCTTTGAGCTCGATCTGAAAGACATCTGGGCAGGGCTTTAGCAGGCCGCTCAAAAAACTACAGGCGCCCGCGCTTGTGTGAAAAGGGGCAGGAACCCGCGCCATTACTGGCGCGGCTCGCACGCCGGCGCTTACACTCTACAGTCCCAGGCGGTGGTCCAAATCGGCCGTGACGGTGGCCAATTTGTCGGGATTTCTCAACAGATTCGCGATTCCGCCGGGATAATTTTCGTAATAAGTATCGACTGCGTGGAGCGCCAGCGCGTAAGCGAGCGCGGCATGCTCGGTGTCGAGGCGCGACCAGTCCTGGCCGAGATTTTCAAGGCGCGGCAATTTTTTTTCTTCGGCGAGGCTCGCCAGCTTGCGTTCGATGGCTGCGGAAACGGTGTCGCCGGACAGTTTTTGGGCGAGGCCTTCATGCAGCCACACCGGCCATTGTCCGATCATCGCCAGGCAGGCGTGCACGGTTTCATGGGCGAAGATTCGTTCGGTGGCGGCATCCATCCCCTGGCCGGGCGCCACCGGAACGCGAATGCGGCCGTCGAACTGGCCGCCGTTCCATTCAGCGACGTCCACCGTTTTTCGATACGCGTCGCGCGACTGGACGATGGCCACAATGCGCTCCTCGGCGTAGCATCCCAGTTGTGCGGAAATCCGCGCGTACTCCTGGTCGAGCGCCCCGAGCATTAAGCGCGCGGTGTCGACGGGAACCGCGGCGCCGTCATAGCGCAGCAGCACGCGAACGCCGAGCAGCCGGTCCGTGCTCTGATCGCCCTTGACTTCGCGCTCGACGCGTTTGTAGATCCGTTCGAGATCGGGATTGGGCTGCAAGGCGAGCGATTCCTGCCAGTAGTCGAGCGCCTGGCGGCTATCGTCGGCGCGCCATTCCGCCATTCCGGCAAGGGCGAGCAGCGTGGGATCGCGTTTCTTGATCAACTCCGGCTGGATCAATTCGAGCGCCTTTCGCGGACGGCTCTGTTCAATCAGGCGCGAGGCCTGCGCCGCGACAGCCGTGTTGGCGCCGGCAGCGAGCGACGGCATCCCGGCCGCTTCTCGCGCGATCGATTGCGTCACTTCGAGCCACGGCGCGGCTTCCACGCTTTTTTCGAAATCTTCGAGTCCGGCGATGGCCGTTTCCGGCAAATATCCCTCGACCGGCTTCCCGCCGGCCTGCGCGGCCACTTTGTAGCAGGCGACCGCTTCGCCGGCCATGCGGAAACGGATGGTCAGCGGCTCGCCGGGGCGAAGCGTAGCGATCGCGTCATCGCCTTCGGTGCATCCGGCGCGCAGCGTGGCGGTGTCCTTCACCGAGGCGGCCAGCAGAAATAAGAGAAGGCTGAGCATTATAAAAGCTCTTCATCGGCGCGAATGGACGCGAATCAACGCGTCCAGCGGGTCATCCGTCTTTATATCGGCACCGGCGGGGCATAACTTCAGGTTCGATTTCCCATGTGAATGAATGAGTTAGGAGTATGTCGAAAAGGGGGGAGAGGGCTCGGCGGTGCTATCCCGCGCGGACATCGAGGGGGTTGGCGGCGCACATCGCGGCGTCCTATTCTCCCCCTCGAAATGGGAGGAGTACTAGATATCACCTCAGGACCGGAAGCGTTTGAGAATTCACCACCTGAGAGTTTTCTGAGAGGCGCCTTAGGATTTAATGCTGATTCTTTCAAAAAACTGTCGATGATAACTTTGTAGCTGCGGCAGGGACCTGTCGCGCACCAAAGGGAGAGGAGAAAATAGGAGAAATGAAGAATCTGATTTGGAAGCTGAGAATTCTGAAGGACACGCGCGGTCAGGACCTCATCGAGTACGCTCTGATGGCTGGTTTCGTGGCCGTCGCTGCCGGCGCGATTATGCCGGGCGTTGCTTCGAGCATCAGCACGATCTTCTCGAAGATCGCCTCCGTGATGTCGAACGCCTCCACGCAAAGCTAAGATCAACAATTTGCCGGTTGGGGAGCGGAAAGCTTACCAGCGCACCGCTCCCCGGCCGCAGTATTTCCCGCCTGAAGTTCATCCCACCTGAAATTTCCGCCAGTTTTCCGCTATGAGCCTGCTCAAAAGGGGACACGGTACACACGTGCCGCAGACACCCTTTTTTTCGCCCGACGGCGATGGCAATTGAATCGATCGAGCCGGGTAGTCTGTCCCATGTTCAACAAGCTTCTAGGAATGTCCCAGCACGGGATGCGGGCGGTACGGCTCGGCGAGCGCTTTTATCTCGCCGGCTTCCAGTTTCAAGCTGAGGGCGGCGACGGCCTGCTCGAGATGCTCGATTTTGCTCGCGCCGATGATGGGCGAGGTGACGCCGGGCTGCGCGAGGAGCCACGCGAGGGCGACCTGGGCGTTCAAAACGCCGCGTTTCCGGGCGACCTCGGTGATGCGGTTGACCACCTCGAAATCCGAGTCCTGATAGTAGAGGCGCTGGCCGTATTCGTCGGTTTTGGCGCGCAGGGTATCGCCGAAATCACCCTTGCGGCGGTCGCCCGCAACGAAACCGCGGGCGAGCGGACTCCAGGGCGTGATGGCGACGCCTTCTTCGCGGCACAGCGGAATCATCTCACGCTCTTCTTCGCGATAGACGATGTTGTAGTGATTCTGCATGGCGACGAAGCGCGACCAGAGATGCTCATCGGCGGCGTGGAGCATTTTTGCGAACTGCCAGGCAAACATCGACGAGGCGCCGAGGTACAGCGCTTTGCCGGCGCGCACCACGTCGTTGAGCGCTTCCATGGTTTCCTCGATGGGCGTGCGGTAATCGAAGCGGTGAATGATGTAGAGATCGACGTAATCGGTGCCCAGGCGCTTGAGGCTGGCGTCGATCGAGTGCAGGATGTGCTTGCGCGACAGGCCTTTCTGATTGGGATCGCCGCCCATGGCGTTGAAGACCTTGGTGGCGATGACGAGTCGGTCGCGGCCGGGTCCGTACTTTTTGAGGGCGCGGCCGGTGATCTCCTCCGAGACGCCGATGGAGTACATGTCGGCGGTGTCGAAAAAATTGATTCCCAATTCGATGGCGCGGCGGAAAAAGGGCTGCGCGTCATCCTCCTCAAGCACCCACTCGCGCCATTTTTTGGAGCCGTAGGTCATGGTGCCGAAGCACAGACGGGACACTTTGACGCCCGCGGATCCGAGATTGATGTAGTCCATGAGTCAAAGAGTAGCGTAAGGAGGACCCCATTGACGCCGGGATGGGTTTGCGATAGGTTGGCCGCGGAGGTGTCGCATGTTCCAATGGCTCGCTCCTCTATGGCGCCGGATCCAGGGGTGGCTCAATCCGGGCGTTGCGTCCGCTCCGCGCCAGTATCCGTCGCATTACACGCGTTCGAACCTGCACGGGCGGCATCGCTAGAGGTTTTCGGGATTTCCGCGGGCCGGCCAACGCGCTCCATTACTGGCGCGCCTCCGGTGATGTGATGCCCGAGTGATTATTGCGCGGGCGGGGCGGTTTTTGGCTCGGCTTCGCCGCGATGGCAGGTGTAGCAGCTCACGTGCATTTTTCCGTCGGGGAAATTCGCGTTGACCTGCTGCACCATGGCGATCATCTTGCGCGCGACCTCTTTTTTGGGATTGTCGTCGCTCGCATTGTTGCCCTGCACGTGGCAGTAGTTGCATTGGACGCCGAGACCGGCGGTGAAGGTGCGCATGATCTGCACCACTTCAGGACGCGTGGTGACCTTGAGAATTTTCAGATTTGTGGGCGGGCCGGGGTCGGGACGTTTTCCGGCTTTATCCTGTTTTTCGGCATCCTGGGCGCAGAGCGTCATGGCGAGCGCGAACACGATCAAAAAACGCATGTTGCTATCATACCTGACCAGCGGCGCACGCAATCGCCGGATGGTCAATTGCGGAAATAGGAGGGGAGGCCGGGTTTTGTGTCGCGCAGGATTTGGAGAATCGCGCGGCGGTCGTCATCGGAGAGGCGCGCGAATTTGGGGTCCGCGTTTTTGGCGGCCAGGACTTGGTAGAGGCGCTGGTAAATCCGGCCGAGCGCGGGAGCGGGCAGCGCATTGAATTCGGCGCTGTAGATCATGTAGCTGAGCGGATAGCGGAACAAGCGGCGCTCCAGATCGAAATCGCGCAGGGAGCGGCGCTGGCGGTCGCGCGGGCCGCGTTGGGGAAACGTCTTGGTGAACGAGGAAACGCCTTGGAGCGGTTCGGCGAGGGGGGCTTCGTCGGCGAAGAGCATGTAGCGCACCAGCGACTCGATGTCGGCATCGAGCGCGGCCGATTGGCCCATGCGCTGGTCCCAGCCGACGCGCGTCATCATGTTGACCATTTGTGTTTGATGCTCGAAGGTCATGAGCGCGACGATGTCGCTGAGCGGCGCGAGATAGCCGGTGGGATTGAAGAAGTGTATCAATGAAGCCTGGTTTTGAAGGCCGTCGTTGGCGAGCGTTTCCGGCTCGGCGGGGTCGGGGGCGACCGAGTTGGCGCGGTCGCGCTGCTCGCCGTGCGCGGCGTTCACGTACCATCCGCCCCAGCGGTCGGCGAAGGCGGTGCGATGGTCGGTGATGATGGCGTCCTGCTGGTAGGGATCTCCCGACGCGTTGGGGAAAACGGAGCCGACGAAGATTCCGGGAACGCCTTCGGTGGCGGGGCCCTGGTGACAGCGCAGGCAGACCTGCTGGCGCACCAGGCGGGGATGGTCCTGCTTCTGCGCGTCGAGCGTATAAAAAACGATGCCCTGGCGCGGGTCGAGGGAGGCGATCTCCATTCCGCTGCCGCCGCGAACCCAGCCGACGGCCACGTCGTCGTCGAAATAGATGGCGCGGGGATTGCGCGGGGAGATTTTCGCGGCCTGGAAGCTGGTTTTCGAAAAAACCAGGGCTTGCGAGTCGATGTTGATGCCGAATTGTTGGAGCAGGCTGGGAAGGTAGCCGGAGGCGTCACGATATTCGAGCGTGGTTTCCCCGCGCTCGAGTTTGCGGTTCAGTTTGGCGGCGGGATCCTCGGTGGTTGGGTGGGCGTAGCGGATCGCGGGGTGGTCCGCAGGGAGGTTGGATTGATATACCTGTGCGAAGGCGGACGCGGCGAGTGCGAGAAGGGCGACGGGAATTACCCGGCGCCGGAAAGGCGGGGCGGAAGCCCCGCGGGGACTAAAGTCCGCCGTCCCCGGCATGACCTCTAACGATCGCCGGGGCCCTTGGCGGGCGGCTTGGCGCCGGGCGCGGCGGGTTTTGCGGGTTCGGCTGCGGCGGCCATGGCGCCGCCACGCCCCTGCCGCGGTTGCGCCGATCCGTCGGCGTGGTAATTGGCTTCACTGAATCCGGCCGCTTTGGCGAATGCTTCCAGCTCGGCTTTGGCGACCGGGTCGACGGGTTCCATCCGGTCCGAATAAATATTGGCCTTGGCCGCGACCACGCACTGGTCCGAACGGCAGTTGTGCGAATTGGGCGAACCTAATTTTTCAAGCAGCGCGACGGTTTCCGCGTGCGGCTGGCCGAAACGCGTGGGACCGTTGGCCATATCGGCGGGCGAATCGCCGGCCTTGCTCTTGGCGTCGACCTTGGCGCCCTGGGAGACCAAGTAGCTCACGGTGTCGTTATCGCCGAGGAAGCCCGCGCCGTGCAGGGCGGTATAGCCGCGGCTGTCGGCCGCGTTCACGTCGTTGCCGTGCTCCACGCAGAACTTCACCGCATCGACGATGGGGTAGGGAGCGCGCTGGCTCCAGTTCCAGGCCCAGCCGATTCCCGAGGCGGCGAGCAACGGGGTTTCGCCGGCCTTATTGGCGAGCTTGGGATCGGCGCCGTGCTCGACCAGAAGTTTCATGGCGGGGAGATCGCTTGACTGCGCGGCGCGCCAGAACGCGGTCGCGCCGGCCGTATCGACCCAGGTGTAATCGTTGGTGAAGGCGCGGAACCACAGCTTCTCGCCGATTTGGGCGTTTACGTCCGCGCCCTTCTCGATCAGCTCCTTCATCAGGCCGAGGTAGCCGGTTTTTTCCTGATCGACGCTGGGCTGCGGGAACCAGGCTTTAGGCGCCCACTGGACGTCCTCGGCCGCGTAGAGGGCGGTCAATCCGGCTTCGGTGGCGAGTTTGGGATCGGCGCCGCGGTCGAGCAGATATTTCGCGATATCCAGATGGCCGTTGATGATGGCCTCGACGAGCGGGCTCATTTTTTCGCCTTCGCTCACCTGGTTGACGTTGGCCCCGCCTTCGACCAGCGCCTGGACGGCGGCCAAATGGCCTTCGCGCGAGGCGTATAGCAGCGCGCTCATTCCGCCCATGAAATCCGGGCCGATTTTGCGCGGCGGACGATTGCTGATATCGCCCGCGCGGGGGCCTTTCTTGCGGGCGTTGTCCACGTCGAATACGGCCGCTTTGAATCCGATGGTGTGGGCGAACAGATCGAGCGCCTGGTGCTCGGCGGCGGCGGCATCGGCCGCGTAGACCGCGGATTCAAGCCCGATCGAGTGCGCGAAGGCTTCGAGATTTTCGGCGTCCGGTCCGGTGGCGGCCGCGCCGGCTTTGGGCCGGTCCTCGACGATATTTCCGTCCTGGTCGTAGCGGACATGTTCCAGCTTGTGGAACGAGGTGGCTACGTTCGCGTCCGCTCCGTGCGCCAGCAGAAACTTGATCACGGCCTCGCGGCCCTCCGCCGCGGCGAACATCAGCGCGGTCTGGCCGTGGACGGATTCCTTGGAGCCGACGTTGGCGCCGTGTTCGACCAGGACGCGCACGGCGGCGGCGCTGCCCGATTCGGCCGCGATCATCAGCGGGGTGGTTCCGTTGGATTTGGGCGCATTCGCGTCGGCGCCGGCCTTGAGCAGCGCCTCGATGATGGCGGCGTCTCCGTTCTGGCAGGCCATAAAGAGGGGCGTGATGGAGCCCTCGCGCGTGGCGGCTTTCGCGTTCGCGCCGGCGGCCAGCAGCATTTTGACCATTTCGAGATCGTCGCGATAGGCGGCCCAGTGCAGCGCCGTGGTTCCGTCGCCCTGCGCGGCGTTGACGTCCACTTTCTGAGGGAGCAGCGAAGCGACCGCGGCGCGGTCTCCGTTCATCGCGGCATCGGCCAGGCGCGTATCGGCTGCCAAGGAAACCAGCGCAGCGCAACAAATTCCCGCCAGAATGGTTTTTGTCGACATAGGCCGCTCCTAAATCGCGATCTCCCCGGTGCTGTCGCCGAAGGTCTCGGCATTCACGCCCAGCCGGTGCAGCATGGTGAGATAGGCGTTCGCCATGGGCGTTCCATCCGCGCAGCGAACGTGCAGATTGCCTTTGATCTTTCCGTTGGCGTGCCCGGCGAGGAACATGGGAACGCGTTTGTGATTGTGAACGTTCGAATCGCCCATGGGGCTTCCGTACAGAACCAGGGAATGGTCGAGCAGATTTCCGTCGCCGTCCGGCGTGTTTTTGAGCTTGTTCAGGAAGTACGGCAGCAGGCTGACGTGATAGCGGTTGAGTTTCGCGAACTCCTGGATTTTCGCGGGAGCCTCGCCGTGATGGGAGCAGGGATGGAAGGGCTGGTTGACGCCGCTTTCCTTGAACACGCGCGTGCTCACGTCGCGCGACATCTTGAAGGCGGAAACGCGCGTGGTCTCGGTCATGAACGCGAGCACCTGAAGATCGAACATCAGGCGCACGTGCTCTTCGTAGGAATCGGGCACGCCCAGCGGGGCGGCGGGGAGGGCGCGCGCGGCGCCGCTTGCGTTGTATTTCTCGATGCGCTCGATGCGGCGCTCGATTTCGCGGACGTCGTCGAGATAGGCGGCCAGGCGCTGGCGGTCGCTCGGCGGGAGCGTGCGCTGCAAGCGGGCGACATCGCCGGAGATCCAGTCGAGAATGCTGCGGTTGACTTTTTGGCGCGCGGCGCGCTCTTCCGGAGTGGTGCCGTCGCCGAACAGATTTTCGAACGCCATGCGCGGATCGAGCGTCATGGGCAGCGGCGTGGTGGGCGACGACCAGCTGATGGTGTCGGCGTAGACGCAGGCATAGCCGTAATCGCAGGCGCCCGAGGCATCGACGGCTTCGATGCACAGCTGGATGGAGGGGAGCGGCGTGTCCTGGCCGTACATCTGGGCGTAGAACTGATCGAGCGAGGTGCCGACGTAGTAATCCGAGCCTTCCGTCATCTTGGGATGCGCGGCGGTCAGATACACCGCGCTCGAGCGGAAATGATCGGCGCCCTCTTCAGCGGCCGACCACGCCGTCGCCGGATGCAGATCGGTGTCGCTGATAATAGTGATGTACTCGCGCAGGTCCTGGAGCGGTTCGAGCGTCTGGGTGAACTCGAAATCCGCGCCTTCCTTTTCCGGAGACCAGTAATGTTTATTGGTGCCTTCGCCGGTGCTGCCCGCGGCGCCGTGCACCATTTCGATGCAGGCCAGGCGGCTCTTGGGCGCCGCTGCGGTCTTGGAAAGCGGCGTCTGCGCCGGCACCATCGAATCGAGCAGCGGCAGCGCGGCGCTCACGCCCAGCCCGCGCAACATGGCGCGGCGGGACACATGCTTTTTGGTGATGAACATTCGATCTCCTCTTACCGCAACTTACTGTACCAAACTACTGTGGTGGCTCAGCGCTGGTCGACGCCGGCTCATTTTCTTCAGCCCTTCGGTATTCGAACGGAACGCTGTTGACGACGCCCAGGATGAACGCCGAAAAATGATTGCCGTTGTTGGCGGCTGCGCGGTCGATCTCGCGCACGAAGGGCATGTCGCGGTAATCGATCACGCGGCCCAGTCCGTACGCCAGCAGATTTTTGGTGAAAGTTTCGAGGAAAACGTCGGAGTGTTTGACGAGGGCGGCGCGCAGGCTGGCCGGACCGTCGAGCGGCGTGCCGTCGAACATCTTGCCCGTGGGATCGACGCGCGTGTTGCCGTCGTTGGTGCGCCACGCTCCGATCGCGTCGAAGTTCTCGAGCGCCAAGCCGATCGGGTCCATCAGCGCGTGGCATCCGGCGCAGGGCTGGTTCTTGCGGTGCTGCTCCATGATCTCGCGCACCGAAAGCTGCTTGGCGCTGGCGGCGCTCTCCGGGAACGGCGGGACGTTGGGCGGCGGAGGCGGCGGCGGCGTGTCGAGCAGAACCTCCAGCACATATTTGCCGCGCTGCACGGGCGAGGTGCGCGTCGCGGTCGAAGTCAGCATCAGCACGCTTCCCTGCCCCAGAATCCCGTAGCGGTTGGGATCGGCGATCTGGACGCGGCGGAAGCGGTTGCCGAGAATATCGGGAATGCCGTAATATTTCGCCAGCCGTTCATTGACGAAGGTATAGTTCGAAGTGAGCAGATCGAGAACGCTGCGGTTTTGGGTGCGCAGGCTGTCGAACAGCAGCTCGGTTTCGCGCGTCATCGCCAGCGAAAGCGAGCGGTCGAAATCGGGATACTGCATCAGGTCGGGATTGGCTTCCTTCAGATTCTGAAGATGCAGCCACTGGTAGGCGAAATTGGTGGAAAGCGTTTCCGCGCGGGGATCGGCCAGCATGCGCTCCACCTGCTTTTCGAGCACGGCGGGATCGTGCAACCTTCCGTCGCTCGCGATTTTGATCAACTGGTCGTCGGGCGCCGCGCTCCACAGGAAATAGGAGAGGCGCGAGGCGAGCTCCAGGTCGCTGATGCGGTAATTGCCGGTTCCCGAGTGCGCGGCGTGCTCGAAGCGGAACACGAATTCGGGACTGGCGATGATGGCCTGAAGCGCGGTGCGGATGCCGGACTCGAAATCGCCGCTGTTCCGGCCGGATTGATAAAAGCCCAGCAGATCCTCCAGATCGCGGCCATTCACCGGACGGCGGAAAGCGAGCCCGGCCAGATTCGCGATGATTTTCTTGGCGCAGGGGATCTCGTCGGCGCCGGGCGCGGGGCGGCAGATGAAGATTTTCGCGCGGCTGGGCGTGTCCGAGATTCCGGTGGTCTCGATGGGGCCGGTGATGCTCAGCTCGTGCAGGTGCGGCAGGGTGGTCATGCCCGGAATGGTGCCCGCGCTCACGTCCACCAGGGTCTGCTCCACCATGCGGTATTCGTCTTCGATGGGCCCGTCGAACTTCATGGGGAAGGACGCCGAAATCTTCTGCGGGCCGGCCTGGATCCTGATCGGCGGCGTTTTGATTCCGTCGTCGGCCAGCTTCATTCCCGGGTTGATATCGAGCAGCGCGGCGCGCACGCCGTTCACCGCGACTTCGATCTGCTGTCCTTTGCCCTGATTCAAGCCGAACAGCGGACCGGTGGGCGAATAGTAAAATCCGAGCTTAAAAACGTACTCGCCGTCGGCGGGGAAATCGTGCACCACGGCAATTCCGCCGCGGGTTCCGAACGGGGTTCCGTCGATGTGGTTGGCTTGGGAAAGCACGCGCGGAATCTGGTAGGTGGTGGTCAGCGCAGGCGCGGTGGAATCGCCCACGGCTTCCCGGCTGATGCGGCCCGCCGCGCGAATATAACCCTCCATCAGCGTCGGCGAAACGGTCAGCACGTCGGCCATGTTGTCGAAGCCGTGGCTTGAATCGTCGGGCGGAAGCAGCGCGGAAACGTCGATGTCCACGGCCAGCAGCTCATGAATCGAATTGGCGTATTCGGTGCGATTGAGCCGGTGCAACGGCGGGCGCCCGGGGTTGGGATTCGCCATGGCGGCCGTATCCACCGACTTTTCGAGGTAGGCAATGAGCCGCGCGCGCGCCTCGGCCGGAGGAGCGGGCATTCCGGCCGGCGGCATCATGCCGACGCGCAGCATGTTGATGGCTTTCTCGGCGCCGTCCGCGTTTTGTTCCGGATGGGCCAAATCCACGTCATTCCAGGAGAAATTGCCGGATTTGAGCCGCGAATTGTGGCAGCCGGCGCAGTATTTGTTGACGGCCGCGCGCTCGGCCGCACCTTTTTGCGCGGGCGCCTGCGCGAATCCGACGGACCCCGCCATCGCCGCGACCACGGCTACGGAAAGAATTGCCTTCATCGACCTTCCCTTCGAAAACGTCCTGGTTCACGGAGGCGCAAAATCTCACCGCGGGCGGCGAAGACGCACTCTCGGGTGATTATATAAAGATAAAAACGCGGGGTCAACGGTCAGTCGGCATATACGTTAACCGCCATTTTGCAGGTTGTGCCGGGGGCGGACCTTTGATATTCTTTCGCCCAAGGCCTATGCGAAAAATCGTCCTCACCCTGCTGGCGGCGTCGGCGAGTGCAACGTTTGCTCAGATCTCGCAGAATGCGCCGGCGAGTAACGATCTTGAAATGATGACGTGGCCGGAGCTCAAGGCCGCCATCGCCAAGGGAAAAACCACGGCGCTCGTTTATAACGGCGGCACGGAAACGCGCGGGCCGCAGAACGTCAACGGAGGGCACACGCTGATGGCGCACGCGACGGTGCTCGCGATTGCGGCGAAGCTGGGCAACGCGATCGCCGCGCCGGTTCTGCCGTATTCGGTCAACAATGCGCGCGCCGACCTTCCCGGCACGATCGGCATCACGGGCCCGCTGTTTGCGGCCATGAACGAGCAGATCGCCGAGCAGCTCATCATCAACGGATTTAAGAACGTCGTCCTCATGGGAGACCACGGCGGCGGGCAGAAGGAACTGGAGGAAGTCGCGCACAAGCTGGATGCGAAGTATTCAGCCAAGGGCATTCACGTGGTGTTCTGCGGCGACGTTTACGCCAAGCGGCAGGCCGACTTCGACACGTATCTGGAAGCGCACCATCTGCCGTTGAGCACGCACGCGGGCATTCCGGATACGTCGGAAATGCTGTATCTGGGCGGCGATAAAGGCTGGGTTCGCAAGGATCTGATCGCGACCGCGGTGGGCGATCCCGTTCCGAAGCCGGGCGAGCCGCGCGATCCCAACGCGCAGCGCGTCAACAACGGAATCACCGGCGACGCGCGGCCGTCCACGCCGGAGCTGGGAAAGATGACGTTCGATATGAAAGTGGATTACGCCGTCGCGCAGATCCGGCAGCTACTAGGCGCGAAGTAGTCGAGAGTTCACCGGCCAACGCGCTGCATTATTGTCGCGCCTCAGGCTTTGGCTGCTACTGCTGCTTCTTGCGCTGCGGCGGAGCGGTGTGCGCGGTCATGTCCTTGCCGGAGATCTGGAGATCGAAGCCGTCGGGATCGAGAATGTGGAAGCTGTTTTCGGTGTCGGGGCGGTATTCCATGGCCGCCATCGGGGAACGGCCCTGGTGCTGCTTGTAGCCGCGCCGCTTCAACTCTTCCTCGACCTCGTCTTTATTCCAGTTATCGATGGTGTAAGCGATGTGATCGACCAGCGGCGGCTTGCTTCCCTCGCGAATATTGCGCGGCAGCAGGAACGAACTGCCGAACGCCATGTTGCACTGGTGGCCGTTGTCTTCGAGCGGCTCCATGCCCATCAGGTCGGCATAAAAATCGCGCGTCTTGGCGTAATCGGCGACCTGAAAGGAAATGTGATTCACGGTGACGGTCTTGAATCCCTTGCCGGCCGCGCTCGCTTCCGTCGCGGCGGCCGCGGCCGAGGCGGCGACGGCGAGACTCTGGATCAACTGGCGCCGGTTCATGCGGCCCTGCTCGAAATCGTGGAGAAGTTTGGCGATGATGTGTTCCATGGTTTGGACCTCGTGGTCGGATTTAGCTCCGGGAGCCATTCTACGTCAAAACCGGCGTCAAAATCGGGGGATGGAGCGTGACGGCGTCACGAGGATTGTTCGGATTCGGTGGGTGAAACCGGCTTACGCCGCGACGCGGCGCAGTTCGCCGACATTCAGGTGGACACGCCGAAACGCGGCAGGATCCAGCGCATCAGCGCGACATAACCCGCCAGCAGCAAAAGTGCTGTCGCCCAATCCGGCACGATTCCATTTTAATCCGGCAGTGACGCGCGCGTGCGCCTATAGTATGAGAAGCTGCCATTGAGGTGCAGAGGTCATGAAAAAAATTCTGGTTGTCTTCACTGCCGCGGCGCTGTGTTTCGGGCAGCGTTCGGGCGGAGAAGGATACCCGCTGCCGCAGCACGGCGCGCACGGGATGGTCGCATCGGTTTCCCGGACCGCCTCGGCGGTCGGACTGGAAGTGCTGGAGCACGGGGGAAACGCAGTGGATGCCGCGGTCGCCGTGGGGC
>JASHWA010000579.1 GCA_030044325.1 Bryobacteraceae bacterium | reverse complement strand
CCCGTGTACGCCGCGATTCCCAGCGGCGTCGTGACGCCCGGCACGATCTCGAACGGAATTCCGGCCGCGGCCAGCGCCTCCATCTCCTCTCCCCCGTGCCCAAAAATGAACGGATCGCCGCCCTTCAGCCGAACCACCGTCAGCCCGCGCCGCGCGCGCTCCACCAGCATCGCCGCGATCTCTTCCTGTGAAAATTCGTGCGTGGATCGTTTCTTGCCGACGTAAACGCGCTCGGCCGCCGCCGGCGCCAGGTCGAGCAGACGCGGGCTCGCCAGCCGGTCGTACAAAATCGAGTCCGCGCGCTCCAGAACCTTGCGGCCCTTGACCGTGATCAGCCCCGGATCGCCCGGCCCCGCGCCGACCAGATACACCTTGCCGGCTTTCACCGCTTCGCGCTCATTCGCGTTCATTCGCGGCGGACCTATAAACCTCGGTCAAAATCTCCCGCGCGCCCCGGTCGAGCATCTCCCGCCCCAACTCCTCGCCCACGCGCCGCGCATCGTCGCCCGAACGCTCCCCGCGCACCACCCGCGACCCCTCCGGCGACGCGACAATCGCCCGTAAGTGCACATCCCGCCCGATCACGTGCGCATGCCCTCCGATGGGCACCTGACATCCGCCCTCGAGCGTCAAAAGCAGCGCGCGCTCCGCCGTGATCGCGAGCCGCGTAGGCTCATGCTCCAGCTTGCGGACAAACTGCTGCGCCTCGAGGCCGTCGTCCCGCGTCTCGATCGCCAGCGCTCCCTGTCCCACCGCCGGGCACATCGTCTCCACTGGAATCGTCTCGCGAATCCGCTCCGCCCACCCCAGCCGCCGCAGTCCCGCCGCGGCCAGCAGAATAGCGTCATACTGACCCTCGTCGAGCTTCCGCAGCCGCGTATCCACGTTGCCCCGCAGCGTTTCCGTCACGATCCCGCGCCCCAGCGCGTGCAACTGCGCCGCCCGCCGCAGCGAACTCGTTCCCACTCTCGATCCCTTCCCCAGCTCGTCGAGCGGCTTTCCGATCAGCGCGTCGCGCGGATCTTCGCGCTCCGGAATCGCCGAAAGCGTCAGCCCCGCCGGCAGCTCCGAAGGAACGTCCTTCAAGCTGTGCACCGCAATATCGATCGAGCCGTCGAGCAGCGCCTCCTCGATTTCCTTGGTGAACAATCCCTTCCCGCCGACCTTCGCCAGCGGCACATCGAGAATCCTATCGCCCGTCGTCTTGATAATCTCGATGCGAGTCTCCGCGCCCAGCTCCGCCAGGCGCGCCGCAATATGCCGCGCCTGCCACAGCGCCAGTTGCGAACCCCGCGATCCAATAACAATCATGCTTTATTTGGCCCTGACTCACGTTGATTCACGTTGATTCACGGCCAATCTCATCCTTCCCCCAACCGGAACAGCCGGCGAATCATCCCCATCACGTGCACCCCGCCCGGCTCCGCCGCCTGCTTGCGCAATTCCATGATCGGCCCGTGCGCGATCTTGTTGATCAGCCCGCGCGTCATCGCCTGGATCGCTTCTTCCTGCTGCGTCGTCAGCGCCCCCAGCCGCCCCCGCTGCCGCTCGATCTCCGCCGTCCGCCACAATTCCAGCTGCTCCTGCAAGCTCACGATGGTCGGCGTCACCTCGCGCGTGCGCAGCCGCTGCACCATCCGCTCCACTTCCTCGCGAATGATGTCCTCGGCCTGCACCGCGACTTCGATGCGTCCCTTGATATTCGTTTCAACGACTTTATCCAGATCGTCGATATCGTACAAAAACACGTTGTCGAGCTCGTTCACCTCCGGCTCGATGTTGCGCGGCACCGCGATGTCGATCAGAAACATCGGCCGGTTCTTGCGCTTGCCGATCACCGCGCGCATCTGCTCCCGCGTGATGATGTAGTGCGGCGCCCCGCTCGACGCAATCACGATATCCACGTCCGGCATCGCCGCGGAAAATTTCTCGTATTCGATCACCCGCCCGCCGAACTCCTCGGCCATCTCCACCGCCCGTTCGCGCGTGCGATTGGTCACCAGAATCTCGGAAACGCCCGCGCGCCGCAGGTGCCGCGCCGCCGATTCCGACATTTTTCCCGCCCCCACCACCAGCACGCGCTTGCCGTCGAGCGAACCGAAAATCTCCCGCGCCAGCTCGATCGCCGCGTAGCTCACCGAAACCGCGCTCTCACCGATATCTGTCTCCGAGCGCACCCGCTTGGCCACGTTGAACGCGCGCGTCACCACCAGGTCCAGAAATCCGCTGATCGCTCCGCAATCCTTCGCCGCCGCGTAGGCGTTCTTGAGCTGACCCAGAATCTGCGGCTCGCCCACCACCATCGAATCCAGACTCGACGCCACGCGAAACAGGTGCCGGATCGCGTCCGGGCCGTCGTGCCGGTATAAAAAAGGAGACAGCCACTCGCGCTCGACGCTCCTCGATTCGGCGATAAAGTGTTCGATCGTCTCCGCGCTCGCCTGTTCCTCCGCCGCCACCGTGATCTCCACCCGGTTGCACGTCGAAAGAATCATCCCTTCGAGCAGCCCGGGCCGCTTCTTGAGCGAACCGAGCGCTTCCGGCAAACCGTTTTCGTGGAACGCCAGCCGTTCGCGCACCTCCACCGGCGCGGTGCGATGATTCAGTCCCGTGACGAAAAGTTTCATCGTTCGAGCGTGGGCCGGATCCCGACGTGCGCAGCCCAGGTCAGCGCCGCGCACCCCAGCACCGCCAGCGCCATCACCGCCGCTTTCCTCCCGCGCCATCCCGCGGAGGTTCGCAAAAAAATCATCACCAGGCACAAAAACCAGGTGAAAAAGGAAAATTGAATCTTCCAGTCGCTGACCCACTTGGTCCCCGACTCCACCGACGCCCACGTCACCGCGAAAATCACGCCCAAAGTCAGCAGCACGAATCCCAGGCCCATCGAAATCGAAACCAGGTTATCGAGCGTCGCCAGCGGCGGCAGTTTTTCGAGCAGCCGCCCCGCTCTTTTCGATTTGAGCCGCCGCTCCTGGATCAGATAGAAAATCGATGCGACCGCGGTCAGCAGCAGCGCCGCGAATCCCGCCAGCACCAGCACGATGTGCACGATCAGCCACGCATCGCGCACGCCCACGTTCGGCCAGCTCGCCACCGGCCGCTCCATCGACGCGGTCAGCGTCATCAAAAACACCAGCGGAAACAGCGCCACCGCGGTGGTCGCGAAATGGTAGCGCCACTCGACGATCAGAAATACCAGCGCAATCAGAAACGCGCACACGTTGAGCGCTTCAAAAAAGCTGTCGAGCGGCAGCCGCCCATAAGCCATCGCCACTTCCACCAGCGCGACGAAATGCAACACCACCCCGATGCGGAACGCGCCCAGCGCTACCGGGTAAAGGTTCTGATTCTTGCGCGCAATCGCCAGCAGAGAATGCAACAACCCCAGAGCGTACAGGCAGGCCGCCGAACGCAGCCACAAGGTGCTCGTCTCGATCACTTTATCTCTGATTTTACGCCGTTACAGAGTTGAGTGCCAGCCGACCCGCGCCAGTAATGGCGCGGGCTCCTGGCGCAGGCATTTCCGATTGAGAAAAACACCCCGCGCCCCGCACTTCACTTGATGACCGGGCATTGACGAAAAAAGCAGTCTCCGAAATTTTTGCGGGTGTGCGCCCGCCACTACTTTGCGGGTATCCCCTCAGCCGAACACCCCACCCGCGTTTAATCTGTAACCCACTAACCTCTAATAATGGAAACCCTCCAAGAAAAATCCTGTCTGGTTACCGGCGCCACCCGCGGCATCGGCCGCGCCATCGCCAAAACGCTGCTCGAGCACGGAGCGCACGTGCTCATTTGTGGCCGCAGCGAGGCGAGCGTGAGTCAAACTGTCGCATCCCTCGCCGCCGAAACCGGCGGTAAAGTCGCCGGTAAAGCCGCCGATGTTAGGGATCATGAGCAGGTCGCGCGATTGTTCAACTTCGCCGACGAACGCTTCGGCGCCCTCGACGTTCTCGTCAACAATGCCGGCGTGGGAGTCTTTAGTGCCATTTCGGATCTCTCTATACAGGATTGGCAGTATACGATCGAAACAAATCTCTACGGCGTGTTCTACTGCACCCGCGAAGCGTTGCCGCGATTTGGAACCCGCGGCGGTGGACACATCGTCAATATTAGTAGCTTGGCTGGGAAGAATCCGTTCTCAGGCGGCGCAGCGTACAACGCCAGCAAGTTCGCGCTCACGGGTTTCAGCGAAGCGGTGATGCTTGACATGCGAAACCACAACGTGAGAGTCAGCTACGTCATGCCGGGCAGCGTTGCTACGGAATTTTCCGGTAGTACGCCATCCGGGCAAGATTGGAAAATCTGGCCCGAAGACATAGCCGAAATTGTACGTATGATCCTCCAAATGCCCGTTAGAACGTTAATCAGCAGAGTGGAGGTTCGGCCGTCCCGGCCGAAGAGATAGATGTTGCAGCGCATCGCAGCGCTCAGCGGAGCATCTAAGAAAATGGCAATTGACTTGCCTGAGGGTTTGTGGGAGGGGGCCGCGAGGCAGACGGCTCCCACGGTGGAAAGGGCAGACGCCAGGGTAACGAGAAAGGCGGTAAGTAAAATGACGAGGCTAAACATCCCGTTGGATCCGGCAAAAACCGGCCGCGAAGCGATGTCGCTCGAATCGAACCTCCGGAGGATGATCATCGGACAGGACGAGGCGATCGACCAGATCGTGAATATCTATCAAATGCATTTGACCGGAATGAGCGCTCCCGGCCGCCCCATCGGAAATTTCCTGTTCCTTGGTCCTACTGGTTCCGGCAAGACCCGCATCGTCGAAGCTACCGCCGAAGCGCTGCTCAAAAACCCCCGCGCCGTCATCAAGATCGATTGCGCGGAGTTCCAGCACAGCCACGAGATCGCCAAGCTCATCGGCTCGCCTCCCGGCTACCTGGGCCATCGCGAAACTCATCCGCTGCTGTCTCAAGAGGTGCTCAATCAGTACCACACCGAGACCATTAAATTAAGCTTCGTTCTTTTTGACGAAATCGAAAAAGCATCCGACGCGCTGTGGAACCTGCTGCTAGGCATTCTGGACAAAGCCACCCTCACTCTCGGCGACAATCGCAAGGTCGATTTCTCGCGCGCCATGATCTTCATGACCAGCAACCTCGGCGCGGCCGAGATGAGCAATATCATGAGTCCCAAGCTCGGATTCAATACGCAGGAAGCCCGCGACAAGACCGCCACGGGAGTGATCGATGAAAAAACTACCGGGAAACTCTCCCGCAGCGGCCTCGAAGCGGCGCGCCGCAAGTTCACCCCCGAGTTCATGAACCGGCTCGATAAGATCGTCACCTTCCAGCCGCTCGGCACCGAGCAGTTGAAGAAAATTCTCGATATCGAGCTCAACCTCGTTCAACAGAGAATTTTTAATACGACGGCCGATCGCGCCTTCGTCTTCACTCTGTCCGATTCGAGCAAGGATTTCCTGCTCATCGAAGGCACCGATTTGAAATACGGCGCCCGTCACCTGAAGCGCGCCATCGAGCGTCTCCTGGTCCAGCCGATGTCCAACCTGATCGCCACCGACCAGGTCCGCGGCGGCGACTGGATCCGCGTCGATTTCGACGACAACGCCCGCACCCTGCGCTTCGCCAAGGAAGCCGAAGGATTGCCCGTCGCCGATATGGCCCGCTTGGTCGACAACTCGATCACCATTCCGGCCATGGCAGCCGCAAGCGGAATAGCCATCGAAACCGGCCGTCCGCAACGCGCCAGCGGCCGCACGACCAAAGGATAAAGCTCCCGTGCGTTAAGCGCGGGGGCACATGCCCAGGCCGGAAAACCGCACCACCCGCCAATGAAAGCCCCGTGCGTAAGCGCGGGCGTACATGCCCAGGCCGGAAAACCGCACCACCCAGCGATGCAAGCCCCGTGCGTAAGCGCGGGGGTAGTTGGGGAAACGCCGTCAGTGTGACCGCCCGCGCCGACCGTATCCCGCAACTGTTATCCAAATACCTGAACCAGCCGGTTTCAGGAAGCCATGTAACTGAAACAAAAATAGAACATTGACCAGGAGGTCCACCCGTGAAAATCACTCGCTTCGTACGGCTGTTTAAAGCTGCCCTCGAATCGCTGAGCCGCATCGACTTCGACAAGGCCGAGCACTGGGTCGGAGGGTTGACCGGATTCGTCGGTCACTGCGCGCTGAAGGCTGCGGAACTGATCGGCCTTCTCTCGATCCTCTGGGAGGCCTATGGAAAGCACCTCCACAAATGAGCAGCGCTTACGCCGCGCACTCCCCGCGGCCCAATTCGAGCGAATACTCGACCTCATCGCCCCAATCCCGATACATCTCCGGGGCAAGCTCTGCCGGCTTCACCAGATCGGCCGTCAACTTTCGGAAAGTTTCCACTTTGAAGCGCAGCACGTATTCGCGGAAACTCTCCCCTTCCAGTCGATTGTGCTTGAAATGTTCGAGCA
>JASHWA010000578.1 GCA_030044325.1 Bryobacteraceae bacterium | reverse complement strand
AGGTTTTCGTCTTCGGAGGTTATGAGCACGTTCTGCGCGGCACACCGGCGCCCATCACCATTCTGCCGGCAAACGCCGCGATTCTCGGCATACCCCCGTCCGAGCTGGCTACGCCGTCCAGCACCGAACACGTCCAGTTCCTGGACCTTCGCGTGGACTGGACCATCAACTCGAAAAACCAGTTTTTCGCGCGCATGAACTATTTCCGCAATGAGTATCCGTTCAACACCAACGACGGCGGCTTGACCGCGCTCGATGCAGCGTCCAACTTTCCCGATCGCGCCTGGATCGGCGGATTCCAGCTTCTGACCACCTTCTCGCCGACCGCCCTCAATGAGCTGCGCGCGAGCGAGCCCTACCGCAATGAGCATCACGTTCCGTCTCCCATCGATGGCCCGGGACCGGTAATCAACATCACCGGCATCGCCGAATTTAACGGAACGCCGCTTTCGGCGGCCGGATCGCGCTTCGCCGAAAAACTTCCCAGCTTGAACGACAACTTCACCAAGATCTGGGGCAAGCACACCTTCAAGACCGGCTTCGGATGGCAGGAGAACAACGACAACCAGACCAGCGCGGTGTATAACGAATACACCTTCCCCAGCATCGCCGCGTATGAGGCCGCCCTCAACGGCACCGCCTGCCCGCTGTCCGGCATTACCGCTCCGGGGTTGTGCTATTCGAGCTATTCGACCACCACCGGCAATCCCGGAGCGGCGTACAAATCGAATTTCTATGACGCGTTCGCGCAGGATAGCTGGCAGATTCTGCCCAGGCTGATCATGATTTACGGCCTGCGTTACGATTTCTACCAGGCGCCGCCCGCGCTCCCCGACGCGCCGTTCATTTACAACCGCAGCTTCCACAATCCGCCGCACGATTTCGCGCCGCGGCTTGGCTTGGCCTTTACCATCGATCCCAAGACGGTGGTGCGCGCCAGCTCGGGAATTTTTTACGACGTACCCTCCACCGACCTGTGGTATGAAACCTACGCCAACGGCGGGTTAGCGACCGCGTTCCAGGGCACTTTCACGCCCACCAGCACCGGCGCTCCGCTGTTCCCGTCGACGCCCGTCGGCGGCGCGGCTCTCGGCACACCCACGATCTACGCTCTCAGCCCGACTTACAAGACGCCCTACGCGATCACTTCGACGCTCCAGATCACGCGTGAGCTGGGCAAGAACACGGCCTTCACCGTGGGCGGCGTCGATACGCAGGCGCGCCAGTTGACTTATGAGCGCGACATGAACCTGATCAATCCCACCGGCACTCTGCCGGACGGACGCCTGATCTTTTCCGCGTCGGTAAACGCCAACACCCGTCTGTACCCGCAGTTCAACGGCATCCGCTTGATGGACAGCGGCGCCGACGCCAACTACAACGCGCTGATCGTGAACCTGAACCATCGCTTCTCGGAGTTCTTCTCCGCCAACGCGTCGTACACCTGGTCGCATTCGCTGAGCAACGCGCCGGAGCTGTGGGGCTACGATCAGAGCACGGCGATCGAAGATCCTTACGATCGCGACCGCGATTACGGGAATTCGGTCATCGACCGGCCGGACGCGTTCACCCTCAGCACGGTATTCCAGCCCACGGCTCATCTCGACAATCGCGTTTGGAACCGCCTCGCCAACGGCAACCTGCTGACGCTGCTCGCTAACCTTGAAAGCGGCGATCCGGAGAGCATCACCACCAGCACGGTGCTGAACAACGATCCGATCGGGGCGCCGCAGCGGCCGGATTTCGTCGGCCGCGACACCGCGCGTACCGGGAACATCTACCAGATCGACGCGCGCTACACGCGCACGCTGTTCACCTTGTGGGAGCATCTCAATACGAAGTTCCTGGCCGAAGGCCTCAACATCTTCAACACGCGCAACGTCACCAGCACCAACGTGACGGCGGTCACCAATGCGATGGGTGTGATTCTGACGAACCCGACGTTCGCGCCGGTCTCTTCGGTGCTCGAAGGCCGGCTTTTGCAGATTGGAATCCGCGCGGACTGGTAGCCCGATCGCGGGGCAGGTCTTCAGGCTGCGCTGTCGCGCTGCGAACAAATAAGCGCGGATGGAAATCCGCCGCCGGCTGAAGCCTGCCCCACAATGGTGATTTTCGGCGCCGCGCGGCTGTCGCGCTGCTAGTTTCGCGCCGCCGCGGCCGACGTCTTCGCCGGCATCGCCGATGTCTTATGAGTCCTCTCGGTTTCCGCCGGTGTCGGATGCAGGATCAGCTTCTGCACGCGCCAGTTCAGAATTTCCGCGGCGTAGACCTCGTTTTCCGACGGGCAGGCGAGCTCGTGGATCCAGCCGAATTCCTTCAACTGGCGGCCGGAGGTTCCCAGCATCCCCAGCACCTTCCCGTCGAGCGTCACCTTATAAATCCGCCCGGGATAGGCGTCGGCGCTGTACAGATACTGCGTCGGGCCGGGCGTGATGCAGATCGCCCACGGTGCGCCGCTCTGCCGCGTTGCGCCCTCCGGACTCGGCTTGGCGCCCATCCACGGCTGGACGTCGTTGGGAACCGGAACGTCGATGGTAATGGCGCGCTCGAAATTCCCGTCCGGATCGAAAACCTGGATGCGGCGATTGCCGCGGTCGGCCACATAAATGTTGCCCTTCGCGTCGGATGCGATCGAATGCGGCGTGTTGAACTCGCCCGGCTTGGGATTGGCGCGATCCGTATCGGGACCGCCCCATTGCTTCACCCAGCGGCCGTTCTTGTCGAACTTGGCCACGCGCGAGTTGATGTAGCCGTCGCTGATAAAAATGTCGCCCTGCGTGTCCCAGGTGACGTCGGTCGGCTGGCGGAACATCCCGTCCGCGGCCGGCAGCGGCGGGCGCGGATGCTTCCACGGCTCGGCGCCTTCATCGGAAGCCTCTTTCTTTCGCCCGAAAACCATGGTCACGTGACCTTCCGGGTTAAAACGGATGATCATGTCCGAGCCTTTATCGATGGCCCACAGATTGTCGTTTTTGTCGAAGCGAATTGCGTGCGCGAAGCTCCACGCGTACAGATTTTTCCCGATTTCGCGGATAAACGTCCCGTCCGGGCCGAACTCCAGGATTTGCGCCGCCGCCGCGGCGTAGGCCGGCCCGGTGGTGTTGCCGCGCGAGAACACGAAAATATGATGCTTCGAGTTCACCGCGACTCCCGCGGCTTCTCCCAAGTTCATGCTCGGAGGAAGCTTCAAAAAGTTGGGCACCGAGTCGAAGGGAATCTCGGGAACCGCATCCTGAGCGAGAGCGGCCGACGCGGCGCCGGCCAGAATGAGAATGAGTGAGCGCTTCACTTTAGCCTCCAGGCTCGTACAGGTCACAATATCACGAGTGGAGGGTCTCGGCCACGGGGCACGATCCGGGCGTTTCAGACGACTTCGATATCGCCGGAATCGGTTTCGAGATCGACGGGAGCGCCTCCGCCGCGAATCACGCCTTCGATTTCGTTAGTGGAAAAGCTCGCCTGCGCGACGTCCGGAATCTCGAGGCGCCCGCTATCGGTGCGCAGCCGCAAAGAATAACCGCCTGCTGCGAGTTTCACGCGGATCGAACCCGAATCGGTTTTGGCGTACACCGGCGCGACCACGGTTTGAGAGACCGAAATCTCCCCGGAA
>JASHWA010000577.1 GCA_030044325.1 Bryobacteraceae bacterium | reverse complement strand
GCGCACTCCCCACCAGGCTCGGGCGCGAAGAGCTGATCCGCGCATTTCGCACCATGTATCTCTCGCGGCGTATCGATGACCGCGAGATCCTTCTGAAACGTCAAAATAAAATTTTTTTTCAGATCAGCGGCGCCGGACATGAAGCCATCAGCGCCGCCGCCGGCTACGCGCTGCGTCCCGCCCACGACTGGTTTTATCTTTATTACCGCGATCGCGCCTGCGCTCTGGCGCTCGGCGTGACCAGCGACGATATGCTCGAAGGCGCGGTCGGCGCGGCCATCGACCCCGCGTCCGGCGGGCGCCAGATGCCCTCGCACTGGGGATCGAAGCGCCTCCATATCGTCAGCACCTCTTCGCCCACCGGCACCCAGTTCCTCCAGGCCGTCGGATGCGCCGACGCCAGCCGCCGCCTGGAGCCCGATTCCGACGCGATCACGCTGGTATGCACCGGCGACGGCGCCACCAGCGAAGGCGAATTCTGGGAATCGCTCAACCTCGCTTGCCTCGAAAAACTCGCCATCGTTTATTTAGTCGAAGACAACGGCTACGCGATCTCCGTTCCCGTCGAATGCCAGACCGCCGGCGGCAATATCTCGAAACTCGTCTCCGGATTTCCCGATCTCAAGGTTTTCCGCTGCGACGGCACCGATTTTGTCGACTCCTACGAAACCATGTGCGCAGCCGCGGAGCATGGCCGCTTCCAGCGCACTCCCGTTCTGGTCCACGCGACCTGCATCCGTCCCTATTCGCACTCGCTTTCCGACGACGAGAAACTCTACAAGACCAAAGCCGAGCGCGAAGCCGAAGCCGCGCGCGATCACATCGCCCGTTATCCCGCTTGGCTGGTTTCCGAAGGCATTCTCGATCGCCACGGCGTGGAGCTGATCACCCACGACGTCGACATGGAAATCGCCCGCGCCACCGAGCGCGCCCTCAAAGCCGCGCCTCCCGAAAAAGGCTCCGCGCTGCGCCATCTCTATTCTGAAGATATCGATCCCACTTCAGCCGCTTTCGCCGCCGAGCCCAGGTTTTCGGGCGACCCGCGCACCATGGTCGACGAGATCAATCTCACGCTCCACGAAGAGATGCGCCGCAACGAAAAAATCGTGGTTTTCGGCGAAGACGTCGCCGACGCCAGCCGCGCCGCCAATCTTTCCGAAGTCAAAGGCAAAGGCGGCGTCTTCAAGGCCACCCACGGATTGCAAATCGTGTTCGGCTCCGCACGCGCATTTAACACCCCGCTCTCGGAAGCCGGCATCGTCGGCCGCGCCATCGGCATGGCCACCCGCGGCATGAAACCCGTTCCCGAAATCCAGTTCTTCGACTACATCTGGCCCGCCATGATGCAGATTCGCGATGAGCTCGCCACCATGCGCTGGCGATCCAACGGAGTGTTTTCCGCGCCCGTGGTGATTCGCGTCGCCATCGGCGGATATTTGAACGGCGGCGCCATTTACCACAGCCAGTGCGGCGAATCCATCTTCACCCACATCCCCGGATTGCGCGTGGTGTTCCCCTCCAACGCCCTCGACGCCTGCGGCCTCCTGCGCACCGCCATCCGCTCGGACGATCCGGTCATGTTTTTGGAGCACAAGCGCCTTTATCGCGAGCCCTACAACCGCTCGCCCCACCCCGGCCCCGATTTCACCATCCCCTTCGGAAAAGCGTCCGTCGTCAAGCCCGGCGCGAATCTGACCATCGTCACCTACGGCGCGCTGGTGCAGAAATCCATGCAGGCCGCCGTGCAGATCGAGCAGCGCCGCAAAGGAGCCTCGGTCGAAGTAATCGATCTGCGAACGCTCGCCCCCTACGATTGGGAAGCCATCCGCGCCTCGGTCGAAAAAACCAGCCGCGTCCTCATCGCGCATGAAGACGTGCTCAGCTTCGGATTCGGCGCCGAAATCGCCGCGCGCCTCGCCAATGAAATGTTCACCCGTCTCGATGCGCCGGTGGGCCGGGTCGCCGCGCTCGACACCTGGGTCGGCTATCATCCCCAACTGGAGTACGAAATCCTGCCGCAGGTCGAAAACATCGCCGCCGAAGCCGAGCGCCTTCTCACGTTCTAGTCCTGGACAGCCCGCTCGCATGCGCGAGGCGGCTGCCGCGCGCTCGCGCCGCCGCCCGCTGTAAGGCTGCGGGTGGCCTTCATCCGAGCTCGTCCTTCCACAGCTCCTGCGGACCGATCGAAATGCGGAAAGCCCACACCGCGATCGCACAGGTGGCGGCCAGCACGCCGGCGCCCATTCCGAAATACCACGCCGAGGTGTTGAAGGTGTACTGAATGTTGCTCATCGTATCGAGGAAGAAAAAGGCGGCGGCCAGCGGCAATACTCCAAAGCGCAGCAGACACACGGAAATGAGCGAATACAGGATCGCGGATTCCGTGGTTTCGTAGACGGCCACAGCGCTGCGGTATCGAAAGAACACCTGCGCGGTCATCACGGCGGTGAAAACCGCGCCCGCGATCCACTGCCGCCGGAAAATCACGCGCAGGACAAACAGCATGAGAAAAAACAACAGCGCGGTGCGGATGGAGGCGTTAATCTCGGCCAAAAAATTGCCCATGGTGCTGCGGAATCCCATCAAATAGGAAACGTCGCCGAAGTCCAGGCTGGCTCCCTGCGACTGGGCCAGCATATCGACCAAACGGTCGCCCACGGTCGCAGCCGTGGCGAGCGCGATTCCGATGAGAATATCCCGGCCGACGATCGGATCGCGCAGGTGCCCGCCCAGCGCGGTGGTCGAGGAAATCAGCGAATGCGGCCAGTGCCGCCGCGCGTAAGGCTCGAGCGCGATATACAGGAGCCACAACGCCGCGCCCCAGAAAACCGAGGTCGCAACCGCGATCATGAAATCGCCGAGCGTGCCGATGGTCACCGTGAAATGCTCGCGGAAAATCCACAAAACCATCTGCGTCGAGAAAATGAACGTGGCCAGCCGAAACGCGCTCGCGCGGTCGCTTCTCGCATGGCGCAGATTTCGCCGCGCGAGAAAGATGACCACGCCAATCATGCACAGAACGATGACGGAAATGATCAGGGGACTCGCCACAGCGCGCAGATTTTCGACGCGCGGCGGCATTCGCGACGGCGTGTTCCATGGACCCAGCAGCGCGAAGGCCACCGGTTTTCCGCCGAGCGCGGCGGCTTCGACCCGCAGCGCACGTTTCGAGCCCGGCCACACTCCCGTCCACGCCTGCCGCACATCGGACGCCGCGAGAAAGGTCCATTCCGGCTGCGCCGGTTGAAACTGCCCCGGATCGAGCCCGGCTGCCGCGAACAGTGGACCCCAGTCCGGATCGGACGGCTGCGCCGGACTCGAAAACTGCGGCGGAATTGCGAGAAACCGCAGCAGCCGTCCCTCCGCGTCGATCTCGACGTTGATCATCCCCGACATGACCACGGGCGGATCCTCAAACATGACTTGCCCGGGCGTCAGCTTGTCATCGTGAAACTCAGCGGCCGAAAGCGGGTACGGGCTCTGGCGATAGAACAGGACCAGCGGCGCCGGGCGGGACGCCAGGATTTCGTTCCAGTGCGGCGGATGATCGTGCGATTCGGCGTAATTCAGGAAACCGCTGTCGAAATCGATGCGGTGCCACTCATCCGCCGGACGCTCCGTGTAGCCCAAATGCTGAATGATCTCGCGCGCTTTCTGCGCCAGAATTTCGGGAGAGTAGTCGAGGCGCATGCGCTCGAGCGCGCTCACGTGACGGCCGAGTCCCGCCTGGAGCAGCAATCCGGCGATCGAAGCGGCGAGAATTGCGACACCGGTGCGCAGCTTGAGCGCGACACCCTCGCCCGCGGCTTTGATCATTTCAGGTGAGGGGGTATCGCCGGCGGCGAGCGCTTCTCCGAGAGGATCTCCTCCCGGCAGCGCGGCTGCGACGGCGAGCGCGGACGAGGGACGATTGGCCGGATCGGGCTCGAGGCAGCGCATGATGATGCGCTCGACACGCGGATCGAGGTCCTTCACGAACGAGGAGGGATTGGTGATCGTCTTCTCCTCGCGCACGCGCTGGAGCCCGGCGAGCGTATCCGATTCGAACGCGCGCTTTCCGGTGAGAATTTCATAAAGCACCAGGCCGAGCGAATAGATGTCGCT
>JASHWA010000576.1 GCA_030044325.1 Bryobacteraceae bacterium | reverse complement strand
ACGCCGCGCCCATGAATCTCCGGCGCATGGAGGTCACCTCCGCGCCCGTGCCGATCCTTGAAAACGTGAGCGACGATCTGCTGCGAGGACCGGCGGCGTTCGACGTTTCGCAATCTGGAACACTCGCCGCGCTCAGGGTGAAGGGCAACGCTCCCGGAATGGGCGTGTTTACGCTCGAATCGGACGGCAAGGCCCGGCTTATCGCGGGCGACTTCAGCGCTGAAATCCGCCTGAGCCGCAACGGCGACCGGATCGCGTTTGTGAGCACGGGAGAAGGGCCGTCCCGCATCATCATCTCCGCATCCGGGCTTCGCGACGCCGCGGTTCACGACATCGCGCCCGGCCCTCCCTTTCTGCCGACCTGGCATCCCGACGGCCGGCACATCGTTTTCGGAATCGTTGGCTACCCGCGAATTTACTGCGCTCGCGCCGATGGCAGCGGCGAGGCGTCCGTGCTCCTGGAGATCCCCGGTCAATCGAATCTCCTGCCGAATTCGTTTTCGCCGGACGGCCGGACGATGGTGTTCACGGCCAGTTCTCGCGCCGGCGTTCAGCTTCAAACAGTGCAGCTAGACTTAACCGATCCGGACCGTCCCAAAGCCGGAACACCGCAGCCTCTCGATCGATCGCCCGAACCGGAAAGCAACGGTATCCTCTCCGCGGACGGGCGCTGGCTCGCCTACGTGACCCGTCCCGCCGGCGAGCGCGCCGAAATTTACGTCCAGCCGTTCCCGGCCACAGGAGAAAAATGGAAGATCTCGGAGGGCACGTGGACCGCGTCCGCGATCGCCTGGGCGCGCGATCTTCGCGAGCTCTATTATCTTGGTCCCGACGCCCGGATCATGGCCGTTTCCTACCGCGTCACCAACGGCTCGTTTTACGCGGATCGCGCCCGCGTCTGGTCGCAAACGCGAATCGATGGAAGCTATCCGCAGGCCTTCGATATGTCGCCGGACGGCAAGCGGGCCGTCGTATGCCTTCCGACGGAGCCCAAGGACCAGCCGGCCCATCTGACCTTCATCCTGAACTTTTTCGACGAGCTGGCGCGAAGAATTCGGGGTTAGACAAAAGAGTCGATCGCGCGGCGGGTGCATCTAAAATAGAGTTGGATGCTGCTGACCCGAAAAGCCGAGTTCTCCGCGTCGCACGTGTGCGCCAATCCTGCGCTCGATGACGCGGAAAATCGCAGGATTTACGGCGCCGCCTCGAATCCCAACGGCCATGGACACAATTATGTCGTCGAAGTGACCGTCGAAGGCGACGCGGACCCTGTTACGGGCATGGTTTTCGATCTGCGCGAGCTCAAGGAGATTCTGAATCGCGAAGTGATCGAGCCAATGGATCACCGTTTTTTGAATCGCGAGGTCGCTCCGTTCGACCGCGTGGTGCCGACCACGGAAAACCTGGCCATGGAGATCTGGCGCAGACTCCGGCCGGCGATCGAGCGCGACCATGCGCGGCTTAAGAACGTGCGTTTGTACGAAACCGCCGACCTGTTCGTCGATTACGGAGGCGAGCGGTGAAGCTCACGCGCCGATACCGCTTCGCCGCGTCGCACCGGCTCGACGTACCCGCGTTGAGCGCGGAGGAGAATCGGAAACTGTTCGGAAAGTGCAACAATCCGTTCGGGCACGGGCACGATTACGTGCTGGATGTGACCGTGGAGGGTTCGCCGGACGAATCGGGGCAGGTGGTGAATCGGCGGGAAATGGACGCATTGGTCGGGGAACGCGTGCTGGCGCGGCTCGATCACAGGAATTTAAATGAGGATGTGCCGGAGCTTGCACGCGCGACGCCGACAACCGAAAATCTCGCCGCCGCGATCCGCAAGATGCTCCAAAACAACTGGGACTTGCCGGCGCGTCTTAAGAGCGTGCGGATTTCGGAAACCGATCGCAATATTTTTGAACTGGAAGCGAAATGAAAAACAAAGCTGTGGTCAAAATGCCGCAGAAGGGGCCGTCTATCGCGGCGCATACCGAACGCGTGCTCGAGCTGCTGGGCGAAGATCCCGCGCGGGAGGGGCTGGTCAGAACGCCGGAACGCTACGAAAAAGCCATGCGCTTCATCACCAGCGGCTATCGCACCAATCTCGATGAGATCGTCAACGGCGCGCTGTTTCACGTCAAATGCGACGAGATGGTGATCGTGCGCGACATCGAATTTTTCAGCACCTGCGAGCATCATTTGCTGCCGTTTTTCGGAAAAATGCACGTCGCCTATCTGCCCAAGGACAAGGTCGTGGGGCTGAGCAAGATTCCGCGCATCGTGGACATGTTCGCGCGTCGGCTGCAATTGCAGGAGCGGCTGACCGAGCAGGTGGCGCGCGCCATCGAAAGCGTCATTTCGCCGCGCGGCGTGGGGGTGCTGTGCGAGGCGCGGCACTTCTGCATGATGATGCGGGGAGTGGAAAAACAGGAATCGAGCACCGTGACCAGCACCATGCTCGGCAGCTTCCGCTCCAATCGGGCCACGCGCGACGAGTTTTTGTCCCTGGCGCGGAAATAATAGACTTGGTTCGTTAGTTCGCGGTTGGTGGTCCGTCGCCGGCTGCTGACCAATCGCGCCCATCGCACAGCCGGCGACGCACGGCCCACCACGAACCGCCAACCATTCATTGTTACAATCGTCTTTCCCCCATTTAGACCAGGATGAACATTTCCGTCAAAGGCGACTACGCGTTGCGCGCCATCTTCGATCTTGCCATGCAGCCCGCCGGCGAGCCGGTGAAGATCGCCGATATCGCGCGCCGTCAGAAAATTCCGCAGAAGTTTCTGGAGCTGATTCTCGCCGGTCTGAAGCAGGGCGGTTTTGTCGAATCGCGCCGCGGCGCGGAGGGCGGCTACCGCCTGGCTCGCCTTGCCGATCAGATCACCGTCGGCGACGTGGTCGCCTACACCGAAGCGCGCAAGAAGAAGCGCGCGGGCGCGGACGCCTTCACCGATTTGTGGAAGCGCGTAGACGCGTCGGTCTCCGCGATCGTCGATCACACCACCTTCGCGGAACTCGCGCGCAAATGGAAAGAGTCGCAGACGCGCTACGTGCCCAATTGGGAAATTTGATGGCCTTCGGCGACAATTCGCTGAGCATCGGACGCACGCCGCTGGTGCGGCTGAATAAAGTTGCCTCGGGCGCGCGCGCGGCGGTGCTCGCCAAAATCGAAGGACGCAATCCGGCCTATTCGGTGAAGGACCGCATCGGCGCGTCCATGATCTGGGATGCGGAGCGCCGCGGGATTCTCAAACCCGGCAAGGAATTGATCGAGCCCACCAGCGGAAACACGGGCATCGCGCTGGCGTTCGTCGCGGCCGCGCGCGGATATCCGGTCACCCTGCTGATGCCGGAGACCATGTCGATCGAGCGCAGAAAAGTTCTAAAAGCGCTCGGCGCAAAATTAATTCTCACGGACGGCGCGCTGGGCATGGGCGCGTCGATCGAGCGCGCCGAACAGATGGTCGCCGAGGACCCGGATCGCTACGTTCTGCTCCAGCAGTTTCAGAATCCGGCCAATCCGGAGATTCACGTGAAAACCACCGGTCCGGAGATCTGGGAGGACACGCAGGGCAAGGTGGACGCGCTGGTGGCGGGGATCGGCACCGGAGGAACCATCACCGGAGTTTCGCGCTATTTCAAAATCGAGCGCAGGAAGCCGATTCTGTCGGTGGGCGTCGAGCCGGAGGGCAGCGCCGTGATTACACAAACTTTGCGCGGAGAGACGCCGCACCCCGGACCGCACGGAATTCAGGGCATCGGCGCGGGATTCATTCCGGCGACACTCGATTTGAAGATGGTGGATCGCGTCGAGCTCGCGGGCGATGAGGAGTCCATCGAGATGGCGCGCAGGCTGGCGCGCGAGGAAGGCATTTTGTCGGGGATCTCCTGCGGTGCGGCCGTCGCCGCGGCAGTCCGCCTCGCGCGCGAGCCGGCCATGAGCGGCAAAACCATCGTCGTGATTCTGCCCGACGCGGGCGAGAGATATTTGACCTCGGTCCTGTTCGACGAGTAGCGCGCGCCCGCCGCCGCGGCCAGAATCGGTCATACTAGGAGAATTTGAAAGGCGCGGGATGGACCGAGTGTCGGCTCCGTGCTTCGCCGCGATCTGAAGATGGGAGAATTCACCAGCACCAACATCGGTCGCAAGCCGGGACTTTCGGGGCTTCGCCTGGTCCGTCTGGTGAAAGCTGCTCTTGACCGTGTCCGACGCCGCGCGAGCATCCATCCGGTTGCGCCTTCCGAAACGGCCGCGCATCATCCCATTTTTTCTCAGTTTTCCGCGTTTAAGGGAACCGCCGCTGCCGGCTGCGACCGGGATTACATCGGCGCCACGGCCCGCCGCTCGTACCTGGCGGCCCCTCCGCGCGACATGCCCATCCAGGTCGACGTGCCCTTGCCGGCCTTTGACGAGGAATATTTCGAGTGGATCGATCTGCTCGAGTCGGTTGCCGCGGCGCGCGGCCAATACACCATGATGGAACTCGGCGCGGGCTATGGACGTTGGTCGATCCGTGCGGCGCTCGCCGCCCGGCAACGTGGGACCATTCCATGCCGTCTGATCGCGGTCGAGGCGGAGCCGGTGCACTTTGAATGGCTGCGCACCCATTTTCGCGACAACGGTCTCGATCCGGACGCCCATACGCTCCTCCAGGCAGCCGTGAGCGATTCGACCGGCGCGGCTTCATTTTGTGTCGGCTCGCCGCTGGGCAACGACGCACCGGATCTCTGGTATGGCCAGGCGCTCGTCAAAAATGATGAAGCCGCCCAACTGGTCGAGCACGAAAAATACGCTGGAATCCAAGTGCGCCGCGACCCCAACGGCTGGAAATCGATTGCCGTTCGGAAGGTAAGCCTGCAGGACCTGTTGGCGCCGCTCGATCAGGTGGATCTGATCGACCTCGACTTGCAAGGTGAAGAACTGATCGCCATCCGCTCGGCGATCGAAGGGCTGGATAAAAAGGTCAAGCGGCTGCACATCGGAACGCATTCAACCGAAATCGAGGCTGGACTGCGAAAAATCCTTTCCAAGCACGGCTGGCGCTCGCTCGCCGACTACGCTTGCGGCGGCCCGCGCGAAACGCCGTACGGCACCATCCATTTCGGCGATGGCGTGCAGAGCTGGCTGAATCCACGCCTTTAGGCGGCTGGCGCCGCCTGGGTGACAAAGGCTTGGGCGGATTGAGGCGCGACAGCCATGGAGCGCGTTCGTGGCTCACCAACACACCGCGCCCGGCGCTCCATTACTGCGAAAGCTGCGTCACGCCGAGGTACAATCCATCCGCGCGAACGAACATCGGCGAATCGACGCCCGCGTGCGTGAAATCGGCCCACACGATCTGCGACGCCCGCAACTCCGGCTTCCAGGTCTCATCCACCGCGTTGGTGAAACAATCGTTGCACAGGTACCGGTGCCGGTTGCTCACCGAACCCTTTACCAACGGCGCGAAAATGACACCGGTCGGCACGCCGTCCACCACCACCGGCCCGTTGATATTCGCCACTCCGAAGGTGTCGGCGTACTGCGCGTTCCACTCGCTCACCTGTTGGGCGAAAGGACCACCCGCGACCGAGCACGGCTGCAGCGGTCCCAATCCGGCGCCGGTGCTGTGCGCGCACAGGACCTGCGTTTCGCCTCGCACCACCAGGTCCGCGCGGCCGTCGCCGTCGAGATCGATCAGTTTCGCGGTCAATAACTGCAGGCTTGCCGCGGCGCCCGCGACCGATTGCGCAGGCGGCGCGACCAGGCGCGCGCCGTCGTTCACATACACAGGCGGAACGGCCACATCCGGCGTCCAGGCGACCATGTCCTCGCGCGCGCTCCCGCTCACGCGCCCGAACCGGATATAGCGCGGATCGGGAACCGGCCCGCGGAAAAGCTCGCGCGGCGTCTTGAACCCTCCCTCGAGATTATTCAACGCCACCCACAGCGATCCCGATGCCGGAAACACCAGGTCGGCGAAGCCGTCGCCATTCATATCCGCGAGCCAGAAAGCCGAGCCGTACGTCGCCGTCCAGCTCGGATCGCCGATCACCATCCACGTCGCCGCCGGAAGGAAACCGCCGCTGCCGTCGCTCGTCTTGCACGCCACGGTCGATCCGCGCGCCTTGCAAACGCCCGCCGCTTTCCCCGAACCGTTCAACAGCCCCGCCGCTACCGCCCCTTCTCCGTCCGCCGCGCCGAACTCCGTCGAAACCTGCGTCACCGGAGCGGTCATCAGCTCCCCGCGCACACCCGGAATCGCATCGAGAGGCACGTACTCGTAATCCGGACCGAGGTGCTCCACAATATACCGCGCCAGATCCAGCGGGAAAGGATTTCCATCGCGCCCGGTCATGATTTCCGTGCGAACGTGCAGCAGCACGATGACGCCCTGCCCCGCCTGCCGGATCGCGTTCACGTACAGCTCTCCACAGGCCGGAACGCTCATGTTGAGCTCGAAGCAGTCCCAATCGCCGCCCATCCACGTGCCATTGATGTCGAATCCGCCGCCCACGTCCGTGTCGATCGGCCCGGTGATCTGGCCCGCGAACGGATCGGCATTCAAAATCGCCGCGACGCTCGCGCTGAAGGAAAGCCCCGGTGCGCGGAACACGCGCGGGCTGTTGTCGCGCAGTTTGTCCACCTCGAGCTGCGCGTGCCCCACTTCGTACAGGATCTCGGAAGGGGTCTGAAGCATCGTCAGTGGGATGTGGTTCTGCGAATGATTGAAAAGGTCGTGTCCCGCCGTGATCACGCTCGTCGCCACCGATTCGGGAACGTCGCCCAGGCCGATGCACAGGCTCGAAATCGGATTGGGCGGATCCTGCCCCAGGAAATGGCACGACACGATCGCGAAGGATGCGCGGATGCTCTTGAGCACGTCGGGCGAAACTCCATTCCGGCCGCCCGGCGCTGGAACGCTCACCGGCCCCTGAAGAAATCGCGCGACCTTCTCCATCTGCGTCAGACCGTCAGGCCCCGGTTCGTCCGGCCCGTCGTCGAACGTCAGGAACACGCTGTGCCTGGGCGTGTCCGTCGCGCGGATCACGCCGTTGGTCAAAAATTGTCCACTCGCCGGCGCCGCGGCGATCAGCCCGATCGCCAAACACACTACCGGCATCGCATTTTCCATGCGTTTTACCTAGCCAGATTTTGATTTCACACTCCGACTGCGCTCTCAAACCGCGCAACTGAGCGGCCATTTGTAACTGCTACAAAAGATTGAAAGCGTTCAATAATCTCACACGAAGACCTGTGTGTAAAGACCCAGTACAATTTTTTACGCGTATAATCACGCTGTGGACCCTCTTCGCGAACATCTTCTTTACCTGCTCCGCGGCGGCGGCGCGCACGTCGATTTCGACGCCGCCGTCAAAGGAATTCCGGAGGATCTGCGCGGCAAACGCCCGCCCCGCTCGCCGCACTCATGCTGGGAACTGGTCGAGCACATTCGCCTCGCCCAATGGGACATCCTCGAATTCACCCGCAACCCCAAGCATCAATCGCCCAAATGGCCCGAGGGTTATTGGCCGCCATCGCCCGCGCCGCCCAGCGCCGGCGCGTGGGCCAAGTCGGTGCGCGCGTTCCGCGACGATCTCGAAGCCATGTGCGCGCTCATCTCCGATCCGACGCTCGATCTCTACGCGAAAATTCCGCACGGCGAGGGGCAAACCCCGCTGCGCGAAGCGCTGCTGGTCGCCGATCACAACTCCTATCACTTGGGCCAACTCGTGCTGGTGCGAAAACTACTCGGCGCATGAAAATAGATATGCGCCGCGAACGAACGAAATAAGAAATTCGCGTTCATCCGCATTCGCCGGCCAATAGTCTCTCCAGGAATCTCTCCTGCCCCTTGAAAATCTTCGCGCGCGCTTGTTCCATCGAAAACCACGCTCCGCGGTCGACTTCGGGAATCTCCATCGATTTCCCGCGCCATTCGATCAAGCACGTGTTGCTGGCGAGCGCGGCCGGGTCGCAATCGCCTTCAAACCCCCATGCCCTCACGATCTTCCCCGACGGCTGCCGCGTCTCGCCCAGATCCACAAACGGACCGCTCGCCGCGAATCCGGTCTCTTCGGTGAACTCCCGCCGCGCCGCATCGAGCGGATGTTCGCCGCCCTCGTATTCGCCCTTCGGAATGGTCCACAGATCCTTTTTCGCCCAGAACGGCCCGCCCGGATGAACCAGAAACACTTCCATCCGCCCGTCCCTGCGGCGATACATCAACAGCCCCGCGCTGCGCTTTACTTCCCGCACCATGCGTAAGCAGTCATCTTATCGTGTCGCCCGCGGCATCACTGCCGCGGCGTGCGAGCCCCGCCAGTGACGGCGGGGGCAGCTCCTGAGCTTCAGATCAACCGGTTCTTTTCCTTGGGTCGCAGTTACTCCCGGGGCGCTGTGTAAGCGGAAACGCTCTCTCCGGTGTTTGTACAAGAGGAGCCTTCATGCGTTTTCTCCTCATCTTCGCCGTTTACCCCCTCGCGGCTCAAATCAACGTGACAACCTACCAGTACAGCAACGCGCGCGCCGGCGCGAATCTCAACGAGACCATCCTCACGCCCTCCAACGTCAACTCGAATCAGTTCGGCAAGCTCTTTACTTACTCGCTCGACGGCGTCACCTACGCGCAGCCGCTGTATCTTTACGGCCTCTCGATCGGCGGCGCCACGCATAACGTCGTCTACGCCGCCACCGAACACAACAGCGTCTACGCCATCGATGCCGATTCCGGCGCGACGCTGTGGCACGTCAATCTGACCCCCGCCGGCGGCACGACGGTCCCCTACACCGACGTCGATTGCGGCCAGATTTCGCCCGAAATCGGCATCACCAGCACTCCCGTGATCGATCCGGCGGCGAGCACCATCTTCGTCGTCGCCATGACCAAGGAAAGCGGCAACTACATTCATCGCCTGCACGCGCTCAACGTCTCCACCGGCGCCGAACAATTCGGAAGCCCCGTGGTGATTCAAGCCTCCGTTCCGGGCACCGGCGACGGATCGGGCGCCGTCACGCTCATCCCCAAAAATTACAAGCAGCGCCCCGGCCTGCTTCTGTTGAACGGCGTCGTGTACCTGGGAATGTCCTCGCATTGCGACCAATCCGCATATCACGGCTGGCTGCTCGGCTATAACGAGCAGACGCTCCAGCAGGCCGCCGTCTATAACGACACTCCCAACGGCGCGATGGCCTCGTTCTGGGCCTCCGGCGCCGCGCCCGCGGCCGATTCCTCCGGCAACATCTACGTCGTTTCCGGCAACGGTACTTTCGACGCGCAAAGCGGCGGCGCCGATCTGGGAGAAAGCTACATCAAGCTCGCCAGTTCGAATCTCGCGGTCGAGGATTATTTCACGCCGTTCAACTACGCTTCGCTCGACGCGGCCGATCTCGACACCGGCTCCTCCGGCGTCGCGCTGCTGGGCGATGAAGCCGGCAGCGCCGCGCATCCTCACCTGATGGCCGGCGGGGGAAAAGAAGGCCGCATGTATATCATCGATCGCGACAACCTGGGTCAATTTCAATCCGCATCGGACGCCGTGGTCGCTTCTTTGCCCGGCGTCGTCAAACCGCTGTTCGGCAATCCCGCCTACTTCAATAACACGCTGTATTTTTGCGGCGAGGGAGACTATCTTCGAGCTTTCCCCATCTCCAACGCGACCGTCGGAACGCCCGCCACCACCCCGTTTCTGTTCACCGATTACGGCTGCGTCCCCACCATTTCCGCGAACGGCGCAAGCAACGGCATCGTCTGGACCCTCGACGATACCAACACGCTGCGTGCCTTCGACGCCTCCAACGTTGCAAACGCTCTTTACGACACCAATCAGAACTCCAGCCGCGACGCGCTGGACGGATTCGTTAAATTCTCGACGCCCATGGTCGCCAACGGAAAAGTTTACGCCGTCACCAACGACGCGCTCTATGTGCTCGGCCTTCTCTCACCACCCCCGGCGATCTCCATCACCAATGCCGCAAGCCAGCAGGTCGGGCCCGCCGCTCCCGGATCGCTCATCAGCATCTACGGCTC
>JASHWA010000575.1 GCA_030044325.1 Bryobacteraceae bacterium | reverse complement strand
TGGCAGCTTCGATTTTGCAAACGTGCGTGCAGGCGATTACCATCTGTTCGCGCTCGAAAGCACGGAGGGCGTCGAGTATTCCAATCCGGCGGTGATCCGGCCTTACATCGCGGCAGCGAAGGCGGTTCATATCGCGGCGCACCAGACGAGCGAAGAGAACGCGTCTCTCAGCGTGCGAGCCAGCCAGACTATACCTTGAGGCTCGCCTGCGAGCGCTCCGAAACTGCGAGCGCATCTCTTTCAACGACTTCTACATGCCGCCGGCCGCGGCCTTGGTTTGCTGCACGGCGAGGGGATAGACCGGGCCGGGGAACGCCTCGTCGCCCAGAACGTCGCGAATCGCCATGTTCGTGTCGAAATAAACCTGCCAATAATGCGCGTTGTCGCAATACGGGCGCACCGCGAGAACGGGACCGAACGGCGTGAAGCTGAGAATGGCGATATCCGGCGCGGGTGATGGGAGCAAGTTGGGGATCGCGGCAAGCCGCTCCTTCAGGCGGGTCATCGCCAGGTGAACGTCGGCGGCTCCGGAGATCTGCGCCGTCAGATCCACGCGGCGATACGGGTTTCCGGAAAAATTCTGGATCGTATCGGAAAAGATCTTGTTGTTGCCGACGTGCGTGAGGACGTTATCAGCGGTGACGATGGTGGTGACGAACAGGCCGATTTCATGCACCGCTCCCGTGACGCCTCCCGCCGCGATGAGGTCGCCGACCTTGAAGGGCCGCAGCACCAGCAGGAAGGCTCCCGCGGCGAAATTGGCCAGCAGGCCGGCCCACGCGGTCCCGATGGCGAGTCCCATGGCGGCAACCAGCGCAGCGAAGGTGGTGGTCTGCACGCCGAAGTAACCGAGAATCGCCACCACCAGCGTGATGTTCAGCGCGACCGACACTGTGTTGCTGATAAAACGCCCGACGGTAGGCTCGATCTGCTGCCGGTTCATCACGCGACCCATGGCGTGAACCACCAGCGAAATTAACCAGCGGCCGATAATGTACAAAGCCAGTGCGCCGAGGATTTGCATCCCCACGCCTGCGGCCTTGTCCTGGAGAAATTGCGAAGCAGTTGACCAGTTCATACCGCTGGCAATTATACTGAAAGGGTTTATGAAAATCCTGATCCTGCTCACTGCTTCCATGCTTGTGTGCGCTGCCGCGGATAACGGCCATCTGAAAACCGAAGTGAATCCCGGGCGCGCGGGAGTGTTCATCGACGGAAAATACGTGGGTCCGGCCGCGAATTTCAAGGTTGGGCAGACCTATGAAGTCGCAGCGGGCGAGCACGAGGTCAAGCTGGTGGACCCGCGCTATGAGCCGATCGTGACCAAGGTGACCGTCACGGCCGGCAAGAAGACCGTGCTCAAGGAGACGATGAAGGAAATTCCGCTGCCCAAGCCACCCTTCGGCAAGCTGCGCACCGAAAACGCGGATCATTTCGCGGCGGTGTACGTGAATGGAGATTTCGTCGGGCACGTGGACGAATTCAGCAATCCGTTCCAAACGCTGTCGCTCGTTCCCGGCCAGTACGAGGTCAAGATCGTGCCCGTCAACGGCCAGAACCCGGTGACCAAGAGCGTGACCATCGTAGCGGACAAGACCGTTCTGGTCAAGTAAGAGCTCGCGGCTCATAAAATAAGAGCGATGACCATCATCGAGCGCATGCGGCGCGATTGGGACCGGCGCGCTCGCGAGGACGCCTATTTTTACGCCGGGTTCGCGCGGCGCAGGCAGTCGGACGCGGAATTTTTCGCAAGCGCTCCGGATACCATCCGTACGCTGGAAGCTGAGCTATCCCGTCTGGCGCCCTCGCCTGAGCGCCGCGCGCTCGAAATCGGCTGCGGGCCGGGCCGCCTGATGGGCGCCATGAGCCGCAACTTTTCCGAGATTCACGGCGTGGATATTTCGGCCGAGATGGTTGCGCTGGCGCGCGAAAATCTCAAGTCGATCCCCCACGCGCACGTCCACGTGACGCCGGATTCTAAGCTCGCCATGTTTCCCGCGGACTATTTCGATTTCGTCTATTCCTACATCGTCTTTCAGCACATTCCCAGCCGCGAAGTGGTGCTCGATTATCTGCGCGAGGCGCGGCGCGTATTGAAGCCGGCGGGGATCATGTGCGCGCAGCTGCGCGGCACGCCTCCCATGGCGACCGAGCTCGATCGCGAACCTGAAACCTGGACCGGCTGCCACTCGAGCGGTGACGAGATGTTCGCGTTTTCCGCCGAAAACGATTTTCCCCTGGTGGCGATCTGGGGCCTGGAGACGCAATATATGTGGACCGTGTGGCGCAAACCCGCCGATGCGCCGCGCGATTTCTCCGCCGTACGCGTGAAAGACGTGACCATTTCGTCAGGCAGCGCGCGCGCGGTTCCCCAGCGCGGATTCGATGCGTGCGTCAGCCTCTGGCTGGAGGGCGTTCCATCAGACGCGAGCCTGGCGGACTTCGAGGTTCGATTTGGCGAAGTTCGCACGCGCGCCTGTTTCCTTTCGCCGGTCGATCGAAGCGGAGGAGCGCAGTTGAACGCTCGCGTTCCGTCGGGCCTCGCGCCGGGGAGATGCGCAATCGGCCTTCGCGGCGCAAGCGAAGCGCACGGGATCGAGATTGTGCCGTTCGACATGCGGCCGTCGATTGTGGATGTGACCGACGCGATCCATATCGGTTCCAAATATCGCATCGAAACCGGCGGAATCAAGGTGACGCTCGAAGGAATCGAGCGGCCGGCGGAGGTTTCCTTTCACCTGAAGGGTCGCGAGGCCGAGATTGTGCAGATCGAGTTCAAAGATCCGGTGCTTTTAAGATACGAGTATTCGTTTTACCTGCCGCATCCGACGCCCAAGGGCCGGCTGACGATGATCGTTCGCGTTTCCGGGCGCGATATGCCGGTGGAGATCGAAATCGTTTCATTTAGCCGCGAATAAACGCGGATGAGCGCGAATTTGATTTGCGTTCACTCGCGGCCAATAATCTTGTTCAACTCTGCGATGCGCTGATCCAGCTCCTTGCGCAGCACGTCGTACCTTTCGATCGCGTCGCGGCCGATCTTCTGATCCGTCGCGTTCGTCATGCTGTATAAATACGTGATGTGCGTCTGAAGCTCGGGCTGGCTGTAGCGGATCGAAGGCGTGATCAAATGCGAGGCGAGCTCCGCCAGCTGCGCTTTCTTCTCGCCTGTCGCGTCACGCTCGGCCGCCCGCAGCCGGGCGACGGTTTTGTTTACGTCGCTCACCAGTTCCCGAACGCGCATGTTGTGCTCGAACTGTTCGCGCAGATCGGCTTCCGTGACGCCGCTCGCCGCGATCCGCGGATCTTCGATGAGCGTGAACGGCTGCGTGGAGTTCCAGGAACCGGCGGTCAGCTTCACCGAATATTTTCCGGGAATGGCCGCCGGTCCGTTGGGACCCTCCGGCCGGTTCGCGCTCATCCATGGACCCGGATAGCGCAGGTCCCAGGTGAAGCGATGCATGCCCGCTGTTTTGTCGAGACGCACCGGCCGGCCGCCGCGCCCACCGAACCCGCCGCCCTCCTCATCGTCGCCCGTAGGAGCTTCGAAATTGCGCTCTTCGGCGACCGCCGCGCTGGAAAACGTGCGGACGGTTTTTCCCGACGCGTCGAGAATTTCCATCTTGATGTCTTCCGCCGGCGCATTCGCCAGGTAATAATCGATGGTCGCGCCCGGCTGCGGATAACGCAGCGGGGTCGGGTTCAATCCGCCGCCGCCGCGCCCGCCGGGCGAGCGAACGGCCTCGCGCGGCGTGAACAGAAACGCGTCCGATGCGGCGACTTTCGCGTTCAACTGGTGGAGCAGCGTGAGGTCGTCGAGAATCCAGAACGATCGCCCCTGCGTCGAAATCACCAGGTCTTTGTGCGCCACCTTGATGTCGGTCACCGGCGTCACCGGCAGATTCATCTGGAACGACTGCCAGTGGTCGCCGTTGTCAAAAGAAACATAAATCCCGAATTCTGTTCCGGCGTAGAGCAGCCCCGCGCGATCGGGATCTTCGCGCACCACGCGCGTCGGCTCATCGGCGGCGATTCCGTTGTGCCCGTCGGTCAGCCGTTTCCAGGTCTTGCCGAAATCGTCGGTGCGATAAATATACGGCGCGAAATCGCCGAGCAGGTAGCGATACACCGCGGCGTAGGCGGTGCCGGCGCGATGCGGGCTAGGCTCGATATTCTGCACGCGCCCGCCGGAAGGGAGATCCTTGGGTGTGACCACTGACCACGTTTCGCCGTCGTTGCGTGTCACCGCGATCACTCCGTCATTCGATCCTGTCCAGATCAGACCTTTCTGCACCGGCGATTCGCGGATCGTATACAGCGTGCTGTAAACTTCTTCGCCGGTCGCGTCGCGCGTGATCGGTTCGCCGCTTGCGCCCTGCGTTCCCGGCGGATGCGCCGTCAGATCGGGCGAAATGCGCGTCCACGTCACGCCGCCGTCGCGCGTCCGATGCACGTACTGCGAGCCGTAATACACCTCGCGCGGATCGTGGGGGGAAACCTCCATCGGCGAAACGCGCTGAAAGCGATAGGTCACCGTTTCGCCGCCGTTGCCATATAGCGATTCCGCGCCGACCCAGTAGCGCTCCTCTTCGGTGGTGCGCATGTCCTGGCGCCCGAACTGCCCCTTGCACCCGCCGTAGACGATTTCCGGATGATTGAAATCGGGAATAATCGGCCCGGTTTCGCAGCCTGGCCCGACCCAGAATTCCTGGCCGCCGGAAACCGGAAGGCTGGGAACAATCACCGTGGTGTTGTCCTGCTGCGCGCCATAGACCAGATACGGATACTGATTATCGACAGCGACCTGATAAATTTCCGCGGTCGGCTGGTTCGCTTGCGTGCTCCACGTCCTGCCGCCGTCGAGCGAAACGTTCGCGCCGCCGTCGTTCGACTGGATCATGTAATCCGAATGATTGGGATTGATCCAGACATCGTGATTGTCGCCGTGCGGAACAGGCGAGCGGCGGAATGTCTTGCCGCCGTCGGTCGATTTGAACCAGTTTTCATCGCCCACCCAGACGACGTCCGGGTGATTGGGATCGACGCCCAGCGTGTCATAGTAAAACGGCCGCGTGATGATCGCGCCCGTTCCATTCACCAGCGTCCAGGTCTCGCCCGCATCGTCGGAGCGATACAGACCCGAGCCCGGTTTCGCTTCGATCAGCGCGTAAATGCGATTGGGCGCGGCGTTGGAAATCGCCACGTTGGCGCGGCCGAACAGTTCGTGCGGCAATCCGCCGGCGAGCTTGGTCCAATGGTCGCCGCCGTCCGTCGATTTATAAATTCCGCCTTCGCGCCCGCCGCTGATGATGGTCCACGGCTTCCTTTGCCCGTGCCACATCGACGCGAACAGAACCTTGGGATTGCCCGGTTGAATTTCGAGATCGGCCGCGCCCACTTCGTCGGAAACGAACAGCACGTTCTTCCACGTTTTTCCGCCGTCGCTCGAGCGGAAAACGCCGCGCTCCTTGTTGGGCGCGAAGGGATCGCCGAGCGCGGCGGCGTAAACCAGGTCGGGATCGTGCGGGTCCACGCGAATGGTCGAGATCTGACCGGAATCGCGCAGGCCGATGAAGGTCCAGGTTCTACCGGCATCGGCCGATTTGTAAATTCCACGTCCGATCGAAACGTTGCTGCGGATTTTCGACGACCCGGTGCCGGCGTAGACCACGTTCGGATTGGATAAAGAGACTTCGATCGCCCCCATCGAGGCCACGGAGAAAAATCCATCGCTCACGTTGGTCCAGTTGTGGCCGGCGTCGGTGGTTTTCCACACGCCGCCGCCGGTGGATCCCATATAAAAGGTGAACGGCTCGGATGGAACGCCGGTAACGGCGGTGACGCGTCCGCCGCGGTACGGCCCGATCAGGCGGTAATGCATTCCGCTCCACAGCGCGGGCCTGTAATTTTGAGCGAGAGCGAGAAGAGCGAGAGCCGGCAGCAAGCCGGCGCAACGGATGGAGAGCTTCATATTGGCCTCATCATATCGCGTAAAGGATATTGGCCGTGAATGAACGTCAATGCACGTGAATGTTTTATTTGCGTTCATTCACCTCCGTTCACGGCTGATCGGCTCTGCGGCTAAACTGAAATTTTATGGACGCCGAAAAACGCCGGCTGGTGGCCGCCGGACGGCGCGAGGTCCACTGGCGGCGCTGGGGACCCTACTTGAGCGAACGCGCGTGGGGCACGGTTCGCGAGGATTATTCGCCGAACGGCACCGCATGGGAATATTTTCCGTTCGAGCACGCGCATTTGCGCGCGTTCCGCTGGGGCGAAGACGGCATCGCGGGCTTGTGCGACAATCATCAGCGATTCTGTTTCGCGCCGGCTTTCTGGAACGGCCGCGATCCCATCTTGAAAGAGCGCCTGTTCGGGCTTTCCAATCACCAGGGAAATCACGGCGAAGACGTGAAGGAGCTGTATTACTATCTCGACGCCACGCCCACCCACTCCTACATGAAGGCGCTGTACAAATATCCGCAGGCCGCCTTCCCTTACGAGCAGCTTATCGAGGTGAACCGCGGACGCACCCGCGCCGAGCCGGAATACGAGCTCATCGACACCGGCGTTTTCAACGACGATCGCTATTTCGACGTCTTCATCGAATACGCCAAGGCCGATCCCGACGATATTCTGATTCGCATCAGCGTGACCAATCGCGGTCCCGATCCCGCGCCGCTCCACCTGCTGCCGATGCTGTGGTTCCGCAATACGTGGACCTGGTTCGGCTCGCCAGACCGGCCCTCGCTTTCCCAACGCGACGGCGCAATCGCCATCGATCATCCCACGCTGGGCGCGTATCGATTCACTTTCGATGGCCGCCCCGAGCTCCTGTTCACCGAAAACGATTCGAACACGCGCGCTTTGTGGGCGTCGGGCGTTGCCGGATATGCCAAGGATGCGTTTCATCAGCGCGTGATTCACGGCATGGAAAACGCGGTGAATCCGGCGCATAACGGCACCAGGGCGTGCGCGTGGTATCGCTTCGACCTCGCGCCGGGTGAGACCGAAATCATCCGCATGCGGCTCACCGCGCGCACCGATTCGACCCGCCTGATTCAGGATTTCGACGGCCTGATCGCCACGCGCGTCGCCGAAGCGGACGAATTTTACAGCTTCTGTCCAGCGGCTCTTTCCTCCGATGCGAAGCGTGTGCAGCGCCAGGCGTTCGCCGGCCTGATCTGGTCCAAGCAGTTTTACAACATGGTGGTGGAACGGTGGATTAAAGGAGATCCCGCCGAACCCACTCCGCCGCCCTGCCGCGCCGATTGCCGCAATGTGCAGTGGGTCCATTTGTTCAACGAAGACGTGATTTCCATGCCCGACACCTGGGAGTATCCGTGGTACGCCGCCTGGGACCTGGCGTTTCACATGATCCCGTTCGCCCTGGTCGATCCGGATTTCGCCAAGACCCAGTTGCGCCTGTTTCTGCGCGAGTGGTACATGCATCCCAATGGTCAGATTCCGGCCTACGAATGGAATTTCGGCGACGTCAACCCTCCGGTGCACGCCTGGGCGTGCTGGCGTGTGTTTCAGATCGATCGCAAGCTCGCGGGAACGCCGGATTACGAATTCCTCGAAAGCGTGTTTCACAAGCTGCTCATGAATTTCACCTGGTGGGTGAATCGCAAGGATTCCGAAGGCAACAATATTTTTGAGGGCGGCTTTCTCGGCCTCGATAACATCGGCATTTTCGATCGCAGCCGCCCGCTTCCGACCGGCGGATTCATCGAGCAATCCGACGGAACCAGTTGGATGGCGATGTTCTGCCTGAACATGCTCAAGATCGCGCTGGAGCTCGCGAGCAAGGTCGATCGCATTTACGAAGACATCGCCAGCAAATTCTTCGAGCATTTTCTGTACATCGCCCACGCCATGAACGAAGGCGGGTTGTGGGATGAAGACGACGGGTTTTTCTACGACCGGTTGCGCCTGCCCGACGGCCGCGCGACGCGCCTGCAGGTGCGCTCCATGGTCGGGCTGATTCCGCTCTTCGCGGTCGATACCATCGAGCCGAAGG
>JASHWA010000574.1 GCA_030044325.1 Bryobacteraceae bacterium | reverse complement strand
GTCCGTATCGATCCAGCCGGTGGTGGGATTGAAGGCATCGCAGAATCCGTAGCGGCCCCAGGTCTTGTCGCCGAAACGCTCCTGCATGGTGCGCAGGGCCGGAACGCAGATATCCGGCGCGAACATCAGCGAGCCGCCGGCCGCGCAGGGAACCACCGTTCCGTCAATCCTCCACACCGCATAGCCGCGCGCGCTGTCCGCCGCGGTGATGCCCCACACGTTATCCGAATAACTCCTGGGAAATTGGGACGCCAGGTTGATGCAGAAAGCGCGGTGGGCGCGCGTTGCCGTGATGGAATTCTGAAAATAGTCGAGCCCGGACGGGCCGGCGTCGCGCATCTCGCGCAGGTCCACCCACGCCTGCGGATACTGCTGGGCGAACAGCGGCGGAGGTCCGTTGACCCAGGTGAATCCCTGGTAGGATTGGGTGGGCCGCTTCCAGGCGTACCAGGCGGAGGGCGAAATCGGCCAGCGCGCGCCGATGGCCAGCAGGTACAACAACGGCAGCTCGCAGAAGCGGTCCCAGCGATATTTCAGAAAGCCGGTTTCGGGCGTCCATCCGTGCGACAGGAGATTCGAATCGCCGTCCAGCATCCAGCGGAAATCCACGCGATCATAGATCTGCGCCGCCAGCCACGAAATTTCCGGATCGTCGAAGCTGGCGCCGACCGTCAGAATCCCGGCGAGCAGCAGCGCAGTGTCGATCGAGGAAACTTCCGAATGGTAGGCGCGCTCCCCCGTGGTCGCGTCCATGAAATGGTAGAACCAGCCACGCTGATGAGTGGCGTGATTGTAGAAAAAGCGGAGCGTGGTTCGGGCGCGTTCGAGGGCTGCGGCCTGGGGAATCCATTTCCGCTGGGAGCCCACGGCGAGCGCGGTCAATCCGAACCCCGTGGCCGCGATGCTGGACACGTTCGCGGCGGAGCCTTTGGCGCGCTCGCCGTTGGTGCGGGCGCGATCGAGCACCAGTCCCGTGGCCGCGTCCGCCTGCTCCTGGAAATAACGAACCGCACGCGCGGAAACATCTTCGAGGAACCGGCCGTCGGCGCGCGAGCGGGTGAAGGGCCGGACCGGACTCGCCGAGGCGCACGCCGAAACCAATCCCGCGCCGAGAACTCCGATGGCCGATCTACGACTTATTTCCCGGCGCTGCATCTGCACACCTCAAACAGCGAGGGGAGCAGATACAGCGGCCTTGACGGTGCACTGAACGTCCTGCGCCCTGCTACTTACAAAATTTTGGAACGGCTCCAGTATGCCACATCAGGGCGTCTTCGCGACACTCATGATTTCACCTTAGGCGCGCACCAGATCCCCTCGGTCGGGTAGTGGGTTTTCGCGGTCATTGGGATAGCGAAAAAGGACGGTGGGCTTGGAGCCGCGGGGAGGTTCGGCGCTGCCAACGCGCAGCAACTCAAGCCTTGCGCGGGTCCAAGCCGGCCGTCGTGCAACGATCCACGCGCTGCGCTCCGGACGAGGGTGTGGAAACCCGGAAGGTTGCTCGAAGCCCGCGGGCACCGCCGCCCTTACGGGCAGGGCTGTTTCCGAAATCGTGGATCGCCGGGGGTGGGCCGCGCGATCTCATTTGTCCGATATGTTATTTCTCATACAGCTTGTTCCTGCCCTGAGATATCCTTTGAAGATGTCCATTTTCAGGGATCATCTTCTGCAGGGCAAGACCGCCCTGGTGACGGGCGGCGGCAGTGGAATCGGGCAGCGCATGGCGGAGCGTTTCGCCGAACATGGCGCGCGCGTGATGCTGGTCGGGCGGAAACAGGAAAAGCTGGATGCCGCGGCGGCGGCGATGTGCTCGCGTGGAGGAGTGGCAGCGACTCATGCGGTTGACGTTCGCGATTACGCGGGCATGGAGGGCGCCGTCAAATCGACTCGCGACCGGTTCGGCGAAATCGATATCGTGGTGTGCGGCGCCGCAGGCAATTTTCCCGCCCCCGTGCTGGGCATGTCCGCCAACGGATTCAAGGCGGTGGTCGATATCGATCTGCTGGGAACCTTCAACACCTGCCGCGCCGCTTACGAACATGTGCGCAAGCCCGGCGCATCGGTGATCGCGATTTCGGCGAGCTTCGCCTTTCAGCCCACCGCGATGCAGGCGCACGTCGGCGCGGCGAAAGCCGGAATCGACGTGCTGATCAAGACGCTCGCGATTGAGTGGGGACCATCGGGCGTTCGCTGCAACTGCATTACGCCCGGACCCACTGACGACACCGAGGGCATGCGCCGCCTTGCGCCCACCGATGAAGCACGGCGCCGCACCGAGCGCGGCGTTCCGCTGCGGCGTTTCGGGACCAAAGACGAGCTCGCCGATCTGGCGCTGTTTCTGTGCTCCGATGCAGCGGCGTACATCACCGGCGGAGTTTATTTATGCGATGGAGGAATGTCTCTGGCGCGACCCGCCGCGTGGCTGGAGCAATAGCCGCCGGCCTTCGTCGTGCGGCGGTTATCCAGAGGACATAGAATGAAAGCGAACGTGGCAACTGCACCTCAAAAACCGGCTTTGCTCCGTCAACTCGGGGTAGTCAGCGCGAGTGCGTTGGTGATTTCGAGCATGATCGGGATGGGAATCTTCGGGACCACAGGGTTTCTCGCCGGCCAGCTCGGCACGCCCGGGCTGGTGCTGGGGATCTGGGTGGTCGGCGCGCTGTGCGCTTTCGCCGGAGCGATGTGTTATTCCGAACTCGGCGTCAATTTTCCCAGTTCCGGCGGCGAATACGTGTATCTGACGCGTGCTTTCGGCCCGACCTGGGGATTTATGACCGGCTGGGTTTCGTTTTTCGCGGGATTTTCCGCGCCGATCGCGGGAGCGGCGCTGGCATTCGCCGAATATCTGGGCCACGTGTGCGCGGTTTGCACCGATGCGCATCCGCGTATCCTCGCCGGTTCCGGCGAATGGACCCTGCAGTTCGGAAAGGCGCAAACAGCGGCGTGCGCGGTGGTGCTGATCTGCACGATCCTGAACGTTACCGGCCTGCAGCGCGCCGCGCGCGCCCAGAATGTGTTGACCGCGGCGAAAGTTTTGATCCTGGTCGCGTTTATCGCCCTGGGATTCGGCATCGGCCACGGAAGCTGGCAAAATTTCTCGATGCACGCGGTGCGCACCACCGCCACTCCCATCTGGCAGCAATTTTTCCTGAGCCTGTTCTGGATCTACGTGGGCTACAGCGGATGGAACGCGGCGACATACGTTGCGGAAGAGTTGCGCAATCCGTCCCGCACGCTTCCCATGGCGCTGGCGATCGGGACCGCGCTGGTGGCGGGGCTGTACCTGGTGATCAACGTAGTGTTCATCTACGCCGCGCCGCTCGAAACGATGAAGGATCACATCGCGGTTGGTGCGCTCGCGGCCACCCGGCTGTTCGGCGAGAACGTGGGGGGGTTGTTCAGCGCGTTGATGGCGCTGTCGCTTCTGGCGACGATCAACGCGCAAATCGTCACCGGGCCGCGCGTGTACTACGCGATGGCGAAAAACGGGGCGTTTCTCTCGGCCGCCGCCAAGGTGCATCCGCGCTGGCACACTCCCGTGATCGCGATCGCGGCGCAAGGCGTGTGCACGATGGCGATGACGCTGACTCCGTTTCCGCAACTGGTCAACTATATCGGCTTCACGCTGAATTTCTTCGCGGTAATGAGCGTCGCGAGCCTGATGCTGTTCCGCAGGCGCGCGGGCTGGCGCAAGCTGCGCGTAGTGAGCTTCTGCTATCCGCTGGTTCCGGTGGTGTTCTTGTTGATCGGAACGTGGATGATCATCCAGGGAATCCAGTTGAAACCCTACATCTCGCTAGCCGCGGTGTTGACCGTGCTGACCGGCGCTCTGGTGTATCACTTCAGCATTCGCCACAAGTCGCCCGAATCCGCGGTCGTCGAAACGTACTGACGATCCGGCCGAATAGCGGATTGGTGCAGGCGTTGAGATTGAATCCCCGGCTGTGACGAGTCCGCGTGGCTGCGGGTTGCTGAGGTTTTCACTTCCGCCCTCACGGGCGGGGCTGGCGAACGATTGAACGCGTTGTGTGAAAAGGGGCAGAAACCCGCGCCATTGCTGGCGCGGCTCGCGGGCTTTTGTGCGGGTGACCGGTCGGTTTCCACACGGACTCTCACGGCTGCGGGCTGCTGAGGTTTCTCACCCCGCTCTCACGTGAAAAGGGGCAGAAACCCGCGCCATTGCTGGCGCGGCTCGCGGCGCCGTGCGATGCTCAAGAGAAGAGTGAATTCTGCTGCCACATCGCTTGCTCCGCTGAAAATCGTCTCGATCGGCGGCGGCAACGGACTTTCGACGCTGCTGCGCGGGCTGAAACGCTACGCGCGAGCGAGCGGCGGCGCGCTGGACATCACCGCGATCGTCACGGTGACCGACGATGGGGGCAGTTCCGGCAGACTGCGCCGCGAATTCGACGTGCTCCCGCCGGGCGACATTCGCACCTGCATGGTCGCCCTTTCGGAAGACGAGGCGCTGCTCAGCCGCCTGTTTCAGCACCGCTTTTCGAACGGCCGCGGGTTGAAAGGCCACAGCTTCGGCAATCTTTTTCTCACGGCGATGACGCAGGTGACCGGCGATTTCGGGCAGGCGGTGAAGCTTTCCTCGGAAGTGCTCGCGGTGCGCGGACGGATTTATCCGGCGACGGCTGCCAACGTGGTTCTGGAAGCGACGCTCGCCGACGGGAAGAAAGTGCGCGGCGAAACCCGGATCAGCCGCAGCCGCTCGCGCATCGAGAAGATCGCATTGCGGCCCGCGCGCCCCAAACCGCTGGCGGGGGCGCTCAGGGCCATCGCCGAAGCGGACCTCATCACGCTCGGTCCCGGGTCGCTGTTCACGAGCGTGGTCCCGAATCTGCTGGTGGATGGCGTGGCCGCGGCCATCGGGAAATCGCCCGCCCTCAAGGCATACATCGTGAATCTGATGTGGCAGCCTGGCGAAACCACGAATTTCCGCGCGTCCGATCACCTGGCCGCGCTGCTGCGCCACGCCGGACGCAGTAGAGACCGGCTGATCGATCTGTGCGTGGTGAACACCAGCGCGATCGGCGGGCCGGCGCTCGATCGCTATCAGAAACGCGCCGCGCAGCCGGTCGAGAACGATTTTGAAAATTTGCAGCGCATGGGAGTCCAGGTGCTGGGCGCGGACCTGGTGCGCGGAGGCGGCGAACGCGCGCGCGACAAGATCCGGCACGATCAGAGCGTGCTCGGCGCGGTGGTGCTCGATCTTGCCCAGCGCGGACGCTCTCGCGAAAAGTGAACTATGAACACGAATGTGGTGATTCTAGCGGCGGGGCTAGGAACGCGAATGCGATCGAGGCGCGCCAAGGTGCTGCATCGGGCGGGAGGATTGACGCTCATCGAGCACGTGGCGGCCGCGGCGCGGGGGATTGCGCCGACTTCGTCGATGGTTGTCGTCACCGGCCATCAGGCCGCCGAAGTCGAGCAACTGCTCGCGCCGAGGGGGGTTCGATTCGCGCGGCAGGTGGAGCAGAAGGGCACCGGCCATGCGCTCGCCTGCGCGCGCTCCGCGGTGGCGGACGAGACGGGACTGCTGATGGTGCTGTACGGCGACACGCCGCTGCTTTCTTCGGCGACGCTGATGCGTTTGCGCGACGTGGAAGCCGGATCGGAGGCGGCGGCGACGCTGATCACCACCACGCTTGAAGATCCGGGCGGATACGGCCGCGTGTTGATGGACGCGCACGGGAACGTCAGCGCGATTGTGGAGGAGCGCGCCTGCAGCGCCGAGCAGCGCGGCGTGCGCGAAATCAATTCGGGGATTTATTGTTTCCGGGCGGAAGTGCTGTGGAAACATCTGGGCGAAATGCAGCCGGAAAATCCCGCCGGGGAATACTATCTGACCGACATGGCGGAGATCCTGGCGCGGCACGGGCACCAAGTCCGCGCCCTGCACGTCGAGGATTCGAGCGAGCTGCTGGGAATCAACACGCGCCTCGAGCTGGCAGACGCCGATCGCGTTCTCCGGCGCCGCAAAACCGATGAGCTGATGCTCGCGGGAGTGACGATCGAGCGGCCGGAAACGGTTTCGATCGACGTGCAGGCGCGCGTGGGGATGGATACGTTGATCGAGCCGGGGGCGCGCATTCTGGGCGAGAGCGAAATCGGCGAGGATTGCCGCGTGGGAGCCGGCGCGATCGTCGAAAATTCGCGACTGGAGAACGGCGCGGTGGTGAAGCCGTACACGATCGTCAGCGACTCGCGGATCGAAAGCGGCGCGCACGTGGGCCCGTTCGCGCGGCTGCGG
>JASHWA010000059.1 GCA_030044325.1 Bryobacteraceae bacterium | reverse complement strand
ATGAAGGGCCGCGGCGTCTTGAGCACGCGGAAGAACGCGCAATTGGTGAAGAAGCCGGCGCGCACCAGATTATAGAAACGATCCGCGCCCAGCGGCGCCCAGCCGCGATGGACGTGAATCGTGAAATCGCCCTTGGTGGTGGTGAACTTCACGTCGAACTCCGCGGGGGCCTTGCCCTTCAGCGTGGAGGGATTCATCAGGTCCGGCTTCGCGGCGGCGCCCTTGGTCTGCGCGAAGATCGATCCGGCAACGAGCAATGCTGCAAGGAATTGTTTCATAGAACCTCCATGATACTATCGCCGCTTCTTAAACTGAAATTCGTATTTTTCCATCAGGACGCGCCCGCGGCGGAATTGGACGCCTTCGGCTTCCAGGCGCAGGCGCTGCTCGGCGCCGGCCTGTTTGGGCAGCAGAATTGTTCCGCCGGAGCCGAGCACGCGGAACCAGGGGAGAATTCCATCGGTTTTGCGCAGCGCCCAGGCGACGCGGCGCGCGTTGCCGGGAAATCCCGCGGCTTGGGCGACGGCGCCGTAGGTCGCGACTTTGCCTTTGGGAATTTTCGCGACGATTTTTCGCATTTCCGCGAGCATGATTCTCTCTAAACCGCTCCCCACGGTCGCGGCTCGGGGTGTCCGCTCTACTGCTCCCCGAGCCGCGACCGCAGGGAGCGGTTTTGAGAAAATGGCTCTTCAATACGCCTTGGCGATCACCGCGCGGCGGTCGACTTGTTCGCCGGTTACGATGCATTTACCCGGGCCGTCGAATTCGTCCTTCAACGGAATGCAGCGCACGGTCGCTTTGAACTCCTTCATGCGGGCGTCGCAGGCGGGGTCGTCTTTCACATGCGCCATCACGAACTTTCCGCCGCCCTTTTCCGCGGTTACGTCCGTTAGAATCTCTTCGACTTCCCGAATCGAATTGGCGAGCACGGTGTTCTCCTTCATCCGCCGCTGGGCCGATTCAAACAAATCGATCTGGATCTGATTCAAGGTCGAAAGCAGTTTTGACGGCGCCTCGTCCTGCGGGATCATGTCCTTCAATCCGGTGTCGCGGCGCTTCATGACGATTTTTTCCTGCGCCAGGTCGCGGGGGCCAAGCTCGAACACCACGGGAACGCCGCGCCGCTCCCAATAAAAAAACTTCGCGCCGGGCGACTGGCCTTCGCGCGTGTCCACTTTGGCGCCGATATCGAGCGCGATGCGATGCGCGGCTTCGAGCACGCGCGATCTTTCGTCTTCCTTGCGGTAAATGGGCACGATCACCGCTTTCACCGGAGCCACTTTCGGCGGCAGAACCAGGCCCTTGTCGTCGGAATGGCTCATAATCAGGCCGCCGATCAGGCGAGTGCTGACGCCCCAGCTGGTCTGCCACACGTAATCGAGCCTGCCTTCGCTCGACTGGAACTGCACGTTGAACGCTTTGCCGAAATTCTGGCCGAGATCGTGGCTGGTGCCCGCCTGCAATGCGAATCCGTTCTGCATCATGGCTTCGATGCCGTAGGTGCGTACGGCTCCCGCGAATTTTTCCGAAAGCGTCTTCATGCCCTTGATCACCGGCATGGCCATCACGTTTTCCGCGACGTCGGCGTAGACATCGAGCATGCGCAGCACCTCTTCGAGCGCCTCTTCATGCGTCGCATGCGCGGTGTGACCCTCCTGCCACAGAAATTCCGTGGTGCGCAGGAACATGCGCGTGCGCATCTCCCAGCGGATGATGTTGGCCCACTGATTGACCAGCAGCGGAAGGTCGCGATAGCTCTGAATCCAACGCGCGAAGAAGTGGCCGATGATGGTCTCCGAAGTCGGCCGGATCACGTAGGGCTCTTCGAGTTGCTTTCCCCCGGCGACGGTGACCACGGCGACCTCGGGCGCGAAGCCTTCCACGTGCTCGGCTTCCTTTTGCAAAAAACTCTGCGGGATCAGGAGCGGAAAATAAACGTTCTGATGACCGGAGGCCTTGAAGCGATCGTCGAGCTCGCGCTGGATCAGCTCCCAGACCGCGTAGCCATTGGCTTTGATGACCATGCAGCCCTTGACGATTTCGGCCGGCTCGGCCATGTCGCCCTGAAGGACGACGTCTTGATACCAGGCAGCGAAATCGTCGGCGCGTGGAGTGATGGGAGATTCGGGCATTAGATTTTAGGGTACGTTATCGAGCGGCGCGGTTGCTCGCACGAGCGCTCGTTCGAAGGCCCTAAAGATCTTGACGAGAGACGATCACTATGGGCGAGTCCGAAGTCCGCCAGCCAGACTTCGCTCCCAAACGTTTCGTAACGAGTCATCCGCTTCGCCACGGCCTCCGATGTGCCGTACGATACGAGTAACCGGGCGCTCAAGTGACCGGGCGGCTCGGCCGATAGACGAATATGCGCATTGTGCCGATCGTTCTGTTGACTTTGTCCGCCTGCCGGGCGCAATCCGATCAAAGCAAAGTCGAGGCGGTGCTCAAGCAGATGGAGCGCGCCGAGCAAACCGGGGATTTCAACGCCTACCAGAGCCTGTGGACCCGCGAAAAAGCGGCCGAGCTCGAAGGGATGCGTGCTTACGCGAGAGCGCGGCCCGAGGTGCGCTATCGGGTCATCAAGACTTTCGTTCGCGGAGATCAGGCCGTGCTGCTTGCGGAGGGCGCTTCGAATTCATTTCCCGTGATGACCCTTCGAAAAGAGGGCGGGGAATGGAGGATTCAGGACCAGGTGTGGAGAAATACGGCGCCCGAGCCGAACTCGGTGTACGCGTTTCTGCCTCCCGAGCCGGGCGCGTTTGCGCGCGCGGGATCACGATGGGATCAGGTTGCCCCGGGGATGGATGCGAGCAACGCCGCTCGCCTGGGATGGCAGTTGAAGGCCATTTTTGACGATTCGTACCTATATATCCGGATTGAGTCGAATGCCGCGCTGCCCGCGCCGGGCAGCACGATCGCCACTTCTCCCACGCGTTGGCCCGTGCTTAAGATCACCACGTCGGATGCGGGCGAGTTTGTGCTGTTTGACGCGGTCAACATCGGCGACCAGGCAACCTTCGATGCGAGCGGAAAAGCGAACAGCCACCGGGCCTACGCTTCCTATACGATCCGCCTGGAGCAAAAGGACCGCGAGATCTTCACCACCTCCGCCGATCTGCATCCGAATCCGCTGATCGAGGTGACGGGCAGCGCTTATGATATCCGGATTCCGCTGGCGGCGATGGGCATCATGGATTCGCGCGCAACCCGAATCACCGTCGGGGATGCGCAGTGGCCCAAGAGCGTGTTCGTGAGTATCGCAGCGCAGAGATATCGGCGCTAACGGTTTTCGCGCCGAGGTTAGCTCCGGCATCGCGCGACGGCTGTGCGCCAGCCTGCGAGCAACGATTCACGCTGATCTCCACTCATTTGCGGCTCGAAAATCCGTTCGGCCCGCCAGAATTTCTCAAGCGCCGCGGTGCTCTCGAAGAATCCGGTGGCCAGACCCGCCAAATACGCCGCGCCGAGGGCGGTTGTTTCGATGTCCGCCGGGCGAACGATGGGGCAGCCGAGGATATCGGCCTGAAACTGCATTAAGAAATTGTTTGCCGCGGCGCCGCCGTCGACGCGCAGCTCGCGGATCTGTTCGCCGGTATCGGATTCCATGGCTTCGATCAGATCGCGCGTCTGATAGGCGATGCTTTCGAGGGCCGCGCGGGCCAGGCGCGCCCGATCCGTGCCGGCGGTGATGCCGGTGACGATGCCGCGGGCCGATGAATCCCAATACGGCGCGCCCAATCCCACGAACGCGGGCACCATATACACGCCGCCGTTATCCGGAACCGACGCAGCGAGCGCTTCGGTTTCGGAGGCGGAGGAGATGATCTGCAATTTATCTCTCAACCACTGGACCGCCGCGCCGGCGATGAAGACACTGCCTTCGACGGCAAACTGCGCGTGGGCATTGGGCGACGCCGCCCGGGTCGAAAGCAGGCGATTTTTCGAAACCGGTACGCGATCGCCCGCGTGCATCAGGGCGAAACATCCTGTGCCATAAGTGTTTTTTGACAATCCGGGCGAAAAACACGCCTGGCCGAACAGGGCGGCCTGCTGGTCGCCGGCGATTCCGGCGATGGGGATCTCCGCGCCCAGGTGCTCCGGCGCCGCGGCGCCGCAGATGCCGCTCGACGCGACAATTTTCGGGAGCAGGGAATGCGGAATCGAGAAAATATCGAGCAGCTCGCGATCCCATTCGCCCGCGGCGAGATTCATCAGCATGGTGCGCGAGGCGTTGGTGGGATCGGTGGCATGAACGGCGCCGTTGGTCAATTTCCAGATCAGCCAGGTATCCACGTTGCCGAAAAGCAGATCGTCGGGATTCGAGCGCGCGGCATCCAGCAGCCAGCGGATCTTGCTGGCCGAAAAATAGGCGTCGATGACCAGGCCGGTTTTGCGTTCGATGAGCTCGCGGGGCTCAAGCGAATCGCAATAGGGCGCGGTTCGGCGGCACTGCCAGACGATGGCGGGCGCGACCGGCTCGCCCGTGCGGCGATTCCAGACGATGGTGGTTTCGCGCTGGTTGGTGATGCCGATCGCGGCGATATCGCCCGCTCGGGCGTTGGCGGATTTCAAAACGCGGCGCGCCGATTCAAGCTGCGCGGACCAGATGGCGTTGGCCTCCTGTTCCACCCATCCGGGATGCGGATAAACGCATTCGATGGGCGCCGATTCCATGGCCAGGCGGCGCCCCTGGTTGTCGTAAAGCGCGGCGCGCGCGCTGGTGGTTCCTTCGTCTAAGGCGAGAATGAAGGGCACCCTTGAATTATAGTCAGCAGGTGTTGTCTCCGAGCCCTTCGGAATTTTCCGGAATGACGGTGGGGTCATTTTTGGCCGATGAGAGCACATGGACCGCGTCCTCTCTCAACAGGAAATCGACAACGCATTCAAAGCCGGCCGCGACATGATGGAAGATCCGGCCAAAGCCGAGGTCTACGATTTCCGGCGCACGGACCGCATCGCCAAGGACCAGCTTCGCACCATTCACATGCTGCACGAGAATTTCGCGCGCAGTCTCTCGTCGAGCCTGTCGGCGTATCTGCGCTCCTATGCGGTGGTCAACCTGATTTCGGTCGAGCAGCTTTCTTTCCGCGAATTCACGCAATCGCTGCCGTCGCCCACCAGCGTCATCGTGCTGGGAATGAAGCCGTACGACGGAAGCGGCGTGCTCGAAATCAATCCGTCGCTGGTTTTTCCGATTCTGGAAATGATTTTAGGAGGGTCGGGGAAGAGCTCGGCCGGAATCATCCGCGAGACCACGGACATCGAGCAGAGCATTCTGGACGGGCTGCTGCGCGTGATCCTGAACGATCTGCGCAGCGCGTGGATGCAGGTCGCGTCCATCGAATTTTCGATCGACAGCCATGAAGCCGAGCCGCAGCTTTTGCAATTTCTGGCGCATAACGAAGCGGTGGTGGCGATCAGCATCGAGGTGAAGATCGGCGAAACGTCGGGGCTGATGAATCTGGGGATCCCGTCGATCACGGTGAAGATGCTGCGCCAGAAGTTCGATCAGCACCGCACCATTCGCAGAACGCAGCCCACCGAAGAGGAACACGCGCGGCTGCTGCGGCTGGTGCGCCCGGCCGAGCTGCACCTGGACGCGCGCCTGGAAGGGCCGACGCTGGGCGTTCCCGAGCTGCTCGAGCTGGCCCAGGGCGACATTTTGTGCTTCGATTTTCCGGAAAGCCGCGCCGTCGATCTGATCGTGAACGGAAGGGTCAAGTACGAAGGCGTGGTGGTGGCGGCGGGAGCCAAGCGCGGTTTGCAAGTCCGGCGCGCGGTTGCGGCCGAGTGAGTTCTCCGGCAACCCATGGGAGTTCGCGTGAGGCGCGGCGGGGCTGGCCAGCTCGCTTACGCGACGCGGCTCAAACGCATTGAGATCGCAAAGCACGCGCGTGCCGGCGCCCAGTCACGGCAAGCTCGACTGGATCGGGCCCCACTCGCGAATGCGGCGGGGAAGATGGCGGGCCAGGTCGGGCGAGAATTCGTGCCACATGCTGGTGAGGACGCCGACACCGACCCCGACGGTTCCCAGGTGGGCTTCGCGTCCGAAGGTGAAACGCCGGGGATACCCCTGTGCGATGAGCGGCGTCGCGAAAGACGAAGCAAATAAACTGTAGGCGGGCATCTGCGACCCGTTGTCATTGCGCACGAGAAACGTGTGGACGATGGCGAACCTGGTTCGCTGCCAGGCGGTGCCGTGGCCGCTCGCGAAATAGCGCGGGTCCTCGTGGTCCAGCGCGCGGACGCCGAAGGCGATGTTTTCGCGCAGGAACCGGTAGCCGAAGTGGGTAGCCACGGCCATCCCGTAGGACTGACCGCCGTCGCCCCAGCTTGCCGGCCTGTTCCACACCTGGTCGATCGCGGCGTGTGCCGCAAAACCCACCACAGCGTCCGGCCCGACGATGCGATCGAGCGAGTACATGTATTTTTGTTCGAGAGTGAGGGGGGAGT